>DATGWX010000028.1:0-1814 GCA_035299275.1 Bacteroidia bacterium | reverse complement strand
CCAACTTATATTTCTTGACTTGAATATGCCCGGAATGAATGGCTGGGAATTTCTGGATGTTTTTAATCGCGAACTTTGGAGCTTTTTTCCTGATACCAAAGTAGTTATTCTCACTTCCAGTATAAATCCGGAAGACAAAAGGAAATCTGAGTCTTATAAAAACATTATAGGATTTATACATAAACCATTAAATACAGAACACTTGAAGGCACTCCGCATATGATTTTTTATACCTGATAGTCAACTATTTGAAAAATATTTTTCCCGTAATACATCATTTGGTAAAGTTTTCGTTGTCTATGGTAAAAAAGAAAGGAGCGCATATGAAAACCAGAATTGAAATGAACAAAGTAAAAGCAGTAGTTTTCCTTTTATTACTAGTAAGTGCATTTAGTATTAATGCCGTTAACAGTTTACAAAAAAACACGCCCCATAGCGCAATAACTCTTTCCAAATAACACAGCATAGCTAATAGTTCAGGTTTAATATTTAATGAGTAAAAGATCCTGCCTAGTGCAGGATTTTTTATGCCCGTAAACAATCCGTTTGGTTTATCCTGTAAAAAGCCTATATTTGCATCCCCAAATCGAAGCGAAATGCTTCAGGTTTAGTTCTCAGAAAGTTCGTTGAACACAAAAATATAAAATCGCGGAGTGGAGCAGTGGTAGCTCGTTGGGCTCATAACCCAAAGGTCCCAGGTTCGAGTCCTGGCTCCGCAACTAAATTAAGAACGAGACCGCGAGAGCGGTCTTTTTTGTTTATAACCATGGTACACAAGTCAGGCTTCGTAAGTATTATCGGCAAACCCAATGTAGGTAAGTCAACACTCATCAATATTCTGGTGGGTGAAAAACTGTCTATCATTACCTCCAAAGCACAAACCACCCGACACCGCATACTGGGTATTGTGAGTACAGATGACTACCAGGTAATATTTTCTGATACTCCCGGCATTATCAAACCAAGATATTTGTTGCAGGAAAGCATGATGAATGCTGTGGAAGAAAGTTTACAAGGCGGTGATGTGGTACTATATGTAACTGCCTGGGATGAGCGTGGCGACAACGAGGAAATTGAAAAGCGTTTGAGCAAAAATAAAGCTCCTGTAATTTGTATCCTCAACAAAATTGACCTTTCTGCTACTCAGGAAGAAGTGGTGGCCCGAACACAGGAGCTACAGGAAAAATACAATCCGGTTAAGGTAATTCCCGTTTCAGCAAAAGAGAGTTTTAACGTACAACACATTTTTCCGGCTATTCTGGAACTGTTACCTGAAGGACCTGAATACTACCCGAAAGATCAGTTCACTGACCGGCCCGAACGCTTTTTTGCATCAGAAATCATTCGTGAAAAAATATTTATTCTTCTCAAAGAAGAGTTGCCCTACTCTTGTGAAGTGGACATTATGCAATTTGTAGAAGAAGAAAAAATCATCCGTATACATGCCGATATTTATGTATTGCGTGATTCGCAAAAACCAATTGTAATAGGCGCACAGGGCAAAAATCTGAAACGTATTGGTATTGGCGCACGTAAAGATCTGGAAGCCTTTTTCGGTAAACAGGTTTACCTGGAAACGTACGTTAAAGTTCGCGAAAACTGGCGTGATGAAAAAAAATACCTCAAATCATTCGGTTATCCCGATTAATAAATAAAAAACATGTCGAGTAATCTCGTGGCCATTGTTGGCCGTCCAAATGTGGGAAAATCAACCCTGTTCAACCGTCTTGTAGGCGAGCGTAAAGCTATTGTAGACGATTTCAGTGGTGTAACACGTGACCGCCACTATGGTGTAGCCGAATGGCAAAACCGCG
>DATGWX010000027.1:0-1769 GCA_035299275.1 Bacteroidia bacterium | reverse complement strand
ATTCTTGACCTTCTTCACTCAGCTTCATTTGAGCAGGTAGTATTTTGCCGGTGGCATCCCACACTTTTAAATCATTGTAGTAAAGTTGAGTGCTGTTATGTTTGCCGGTGAATTTTATGCTGCCTTCGTTTTCCTGTGTGGCAGTAAGGCTGGTGTTGATATTTAAATGCACGGCCAGCTCACTGCCTTGTATAGGTTGATTGATGATGAAGTTTTGTCTTGTACCTTCTTCGTTGTTAATATACTCCACCTGCATGCGTTCATCTTTGGCAAAGGCTTCGTTATTTTCGCTGATGAGTTTTTGAGCGTGGAAGGGATGAACTATTTTTTTTGCTGTACCGTAGCCTTTCACTTCTAATTGGAGGGTGTAGTCTTCAAACGTTTGGCTGATTTTTCTTTCTACGTTGAGCTCTGTTTGTTTTACTTCCTCATACTTTTCTAAAGTGCGTGGTGCAATTTGGATGCTTTGAGGGTAGTAGGTTATACGGGTATTGTTGGCTCTGTTAGGACTTTGGTGATACTTTTTATCAGCAGCGTAATTGATGTGATATTCACGTAAGGTTATGTCTTGCTGTACTTTTTGAAGCCAGTTGTTTTGGTCGGTGTGAGCCTTTATTATATTGTTTCTTGTATTGCAAAGGTCGGGAGCAGGTATTACCTCCGTTTCTGTTTTTTCGGTGAGCTTGTCGGTAGGGTTATTATCATAGAAGTTAGCACAAAATAACCCGAGCAAAATTATAGCTACTGCAACAGATGAAACTTTGGAAAAGACAGGAAGCATTTATATATATATGTTTTAACAAATATATCTATTCAACCGATAATTTCTATGTTTTGATTGTCCGGTTATCGAACCATTTTTACAACATGTAGCTTGCCGTCTTGTTGCAGGTTGACCATATACACCCCGGCAGGTAATTGCTGCAAGCTAATGGCTTGTTGCATGCTGCCTTTAGCTATGATTCCCTTACCAACTTCTTTGCCTTGAACATCAATAATGTTGTAAGGCAAATCTGTTGCTGCGGGCTGATTTAAAGTAATGACCTGATTGATGCCCGGGTTGGGAGAAGCTGAAATTCCTGCTTCTGCTGCTACACTTAACTCTCTTATTTCACTAAAACTAAACTGGCCGTTGTAATCGGTTTGCATAAGGCGGTAGTAAAGGTGTGTAGTTGTTGATGTGTTCAGGTGTTTAAGTGAGTTGTCTATGAATGTGTATTGACTGATGTTAGTGGTGGTGCCTGCTCCGTTTACTTGTGTTACCTCTTCCCAGTTTTGACCGTCAATACTTCTTAATAAGGTGAAGTGGCTGTTGTTTTTTTCTGAGGCGGTGCTCCAGTTCAGTTGGGCGCTTTCTCCCTCTTGTAACCATTGGGCGGTGAAGCTTAGCCACTCTACCGGAAGTGGTGTGCTGTTCATGCCTTGCTGTCCGTTAAGGTAGCCCTGCGGGTAACGCCAAGGGCCGTATTTTTGGCCGGTAATACTGGCAACTAAATCATATTGTACACGACAACGCACCTTGGTTTGCAGGCCGGGTTTGCTCACCAGGTTGTTTAAGTTGGTGCCTGTTAAGCCGGTATTACTGTAACTGCTTTGTACTGAAGTATTGCTTACACTATTGGTTATTTTACCACCGGCACTACTAAAAGGCTGGCCTTGGGTTTTTACTTCCCATACCATTTTTACTTTTTGTCTGCCTTCAGGAGAAGAGGTATACAAACCCAAGCCAAAACTACTGTTACTTTTATTGCTTTGTTGAATGGGTGTAC
>DATGWX010000026.1:0-5127 GCA_035299275.1 Bacteroidia bacterium | reverse complement strand
TGTGGTTAGCTTCCTCTTTATGAAGAATAACGGTTTTAACACCGGCATCCACAATCATATCAATATGGTCATCTTCCAAAGTAGTATCGCGCTCAATGATTACCTCATTACGCTCGATAGATACCACTTCACCGGTATCCTCATCCACAAAATCTTCTACCCATGTTCTTAAAACACGCGCAGCCAATTTGCGTCCGAGTACTTTTTTGAGACCTGATTTACTTACTTTGATTTCTTCAGCCAAATCAAACAGGTTAAGGATATCCTTATCTGTTTCAAAACCTATGGCACGAAGTAATGTAGTAACAGGAAATTTCTTTTTACGGTCAATATACGCGTACATCACGTTATTGATATCTGTAGCAAACTCAATCCATGAACCTTTGAAAGGAATAACACGGGCAGAGTATAGCTTAGTTCCGTTGGTGTGATAAGATTGTCCGAAGAACACACCCGGAGAACGGTGCAACTGAGACACAATTACGCGCTCAGCACCGTTAATAATAAATGTTCCTTTCGGAGTCATGTAAGGAATGGTACCGAGGTACACATCCTGTACTATGGTTTCGAAATCCTCGTGCTCCGGATCATTGCAGGATAAACGTAATTTAGCCTTCAGCGGAACGCTGTAGGTTAAGCCACGGTCTATACTCTCATCAATGCTGTAGCGTGGAGGATCCACGAAATAATCCAAGAACTCAAGCACAAATATGTTGCGTGAGTCGCTGATAGGAAAGTTTTCAGCAAATACATTATAGAGTCCCTCGTTTTTTCTGTTTTCAGAAGATGTTTCGAGCTGGAAAAATTCTTTGAATGATTCCACCTGCACATCCAGAAAATCAGGGTAATCAATTACCTTGTCAACTGACGCGAAACTGATTCTTTCAGTAGCAATTTTCTTGTTAGCCAAGTGTTTTTAAATTTAAATGTTGGTAAGAACCTGTGAACCTGAACTGATACAAATAAGTAGTTGACCCACGGTAAATACCGGGGTCAACCCTTTAAAAAGTTGTGTAGATATACTACTTGAGTTCAACTTCTGCTCCAGCTTCTTCAAGCTTAGCTTTTAAGGTGTTTGCTTCATCTTTAGAAACGTTTTCCTTAACAGCTTTAGGAGCTCCGTCTACCAATTCTTTAGCTTCTTTCAAGCCAAGACCGGTAAGGTCTTTTACGAGTTTAACAACTTCGAGTTTCTTAGCGCCAGCAGACTTCAGAATTACGGTGAACTCTGATTGCTCAGCAGCAGCTTCTCCACCGGCAGCACCGGCAGGGGCAGCAGCAACAGCTACAGCAGCAGCTGCAGGTTCAATGCCATACTCGTCTTTAAGGATCTTAGCCAACTCATTTACTTCTTTTACTGACAAGCTTACAAGCTGTTCAGCAAATGATTTCAAATCTGCCATTTCAATAGATATTAAATGTTAACAATTAAATAATTTCTTTTCTTAAGCTTCTTTCTTTTCAGAAAGTGTTTTTACAATACCGGCCAGCTTACCGCCAGATGACTGCAATGCAGAGATAACGTTGCGAGCAGGGGTTTGCAACATACCGATGATGTCTCCAACCAATTCGTCTTTGGTTTTGAGTGCAATCAACACGTCAAGTTGCGAGTCGCCAATGAACACTTCGTTTTCAACGAATGCTGCTTTTAAGTAAGGTATCTCAGTCTTCTTTCTGAATTCTTTGATGATTTTAGCCGGAGCTTTAAAATCTTCGCTGAACATGATTGAAGTAGAACCTTTCAATACATCAGCCAGTTGACCGTAATCTTTTCCGGTGTTTTGCAACGCCTTTCTGATTAAAGTATTTTTAGCAACTGTCATCTTTACACCACCGTTGAACATCTGTCTTCTGAGTTCATTGGTTTTGTTAGATGACAAGGTTGATGTATCAGTAATATAGAAGCACTTGCTGGCATTTAACTGCTCAGTAAGTTCGGCTACTACTGTGAATTTGTCTTGCTTTTTCATAACGCTTATATTCCGGGGATTGACTTCGTATCAATATTGATACTTGGACTCATGGTGGAGGAGATGTATACGCTTTTAAAGTAGGTGCCTTTGGCTGAAGAAGGTTTTAATTTAGCCACAGCTTGGATTAACTCGTTAGCGTTTTCGTAGATTTTCTCCGGAGAGAAGGAAGCTTTGCCAATGGATGCGTGAATGATACCGGTTTTGTCAACTTTGAAATCGATTTTACCGGCTTTTACTTCTTTCACTACCTTTCCTATGTCAGTGGTAACAGTTCCTGTTTTAGGGTTGGGCATAAGATTGCGCGGTCCTAAAATTTTACCGAGCTTACCCAACTTGGCCATAATGGCGGGCATGGTAATAATCACGTCCACATCGGTCCAACCTTGTTCAATTTTCTGGATGTAATCATCCAACCCGATAAAATCAGCACCGGCTTCTTTAGCCTCTGCTTCTTTCTCAGGGGTGCAAAGCACCAGAACTTTTTTGGTTTTACCTGTTCCATGCGGAAGTGCTACCACACCTCTAACCATTTGGTTAGATTTACGTGGATCAACACCCAAACGGATGTCGAGGTCAACAGAAGCATCGAACTTGGTAGTTGTAATTTCTTTTACCAGTTTGGTTGCTTCGTTGAGTGCGTAATTCTTCGTACTGTCGTACTTAGCCATTACGTCTTTTCTTTTTTTACTTAATGTTGCCATGATAACGTCTTTAGTTTTGTGCTACCCAAGGAGCGTTTCCAACTACTGCGATACCCATGCTGCGCGCTGTACCGGCCACCATCTTCATTGCTGATTCAACGGTGAAACAATTCAGGTCAGGCATTTTGCTCTCGGCAATAGACTGTACTTGTTCCCAGGTAACTTGTCCTGCTTTTTTACGATTAGACTCTGGCGAGCCCTTCTGGATTTTGCACACCTCTAACAGTTGTGCAGCCACCGGAGGAGTTTTTATAACAAAGTCAAATGATTTGTCGCTGTAAACGGTAATAACAACCGGAAGAATTTTGCCTGCTTTGTCCTGTGAACGGGCATTGAACTGCTTGCAAAAGTCCATGATGTTCAATCCCTTTGAACCTAAGGCAGGTCCTATTGGTGGCGCAGGATTAGCAGCGCCTCCTTTGATTTGTAATTTAACAAATCCGGTTACTTCTTTAGCCATAATACTATTCTTTTTCTACTTGTATAAAGTTCAACTCTAAAGGTGTTCTTCTTCCGAAGATTTTAACCATCACCTTCAATTTTTTCTTGTCTTCGTGTACTTCTTCAATTACACCGCTGAAACCACTGAAAGGACCATCGTTTACTTTCACTGTTTCGCCTACTATAAAAGGTTCTGTAATGCTTTCACCCTGTTCGGCTATTTCATCTACCTTTCCTAATATGCGGTTAACTTCTGACATGCGCAGGGGCGAAGGATGATCTTTACCTCCTAAGAAACCAACTACACCGTTCACACTGCTTATGGTGTGAGTTACCTCTCCTACCAGTTCACCCTGAACTAAAATGTACCCCGGGAAGTAGCTTCTTTCCTTCGAAGTCTTTTTACCATTTTTTATCTGGTAAACTTTCTCCATAGGTATCAATATCTGCGGCACGTGGTGCATCAGTCCGGCCCGGGTAAGTTCAGCCTCAATATGAGCTTTCACTTTTTTCTCCTGACCACTGATGGCCCGTACTACATACCATTTTAATTCCTGCGACATCCTGTTTATGCTTGATTAAATCTAGCCTTCAAATAGTTTATAGAAAACACCTAATCCAAAACTGCTTACCAAGTCAATCAGATAAATAATAATGGCAAAAATTATTGATGCCACCATTACTATAAGCGTGCTGCTTTGCAACTCGTCCCAAGTAGGCCATGACACTTTGGTCATCAACTCTTCTGTGGTGCTTTTAAAGTAGTTAATTAGTTTTTCCATTTCTATTTTTCTATGCACGGGTGCCTGGGCTCGAACCAAGATCAACGGTTTTGGAGACCGCTATTCTACCATTGAACTACACCCGTTTATGCCTTTGTATAATTACTTCAGGATTTCTGTAACCTGTCCTGCACCGATGGTACGTCCACCTTCACGGATAGCGAAACGAAGACCTTTTTCCATGGCAATAGGAGCGATTAATTTCACAGTGATAGTTGTGTTATCACCGGGCATAATCATTTCCATTCCTTCAGGAAGTACAGTTTCTCCTGTTACGTCTGTTGTACGGAAGTAGAACTGAGGACGGTATTTGTTGAAGAATGGAGTGTGACGTCCGCCTTCTTCTTTTGACAATACGTATACTTCAGCTTTGAATTCAGTGTGAGGAGTTACTGAACCGGGCTTACAGATAACCATACCTCTGCGGATATCGTTTTTCTCTACACCACGTAACAATAAACCTGCGTTATCACCTGCTTCACCTCTGTCAAGCAACTTACGGAACATTTCTACTCCGGTACAAGTTGAAGTCATTTTTTCAGCGCCAAGACCGATAATTTCAACCGGATCTCCAACGTTGATAACACCACGCTCAATACGTCCTGTAGCAACAGTACCACGACCGGTGATAGAGAATACGTCTTCAACAGGCATAAGGAATGGAAGTTCAACAGCACGTGGAGGAATTGGAATGTAAGTATCTACTGCATTCATCAAATCCATGATTTTGTCTACCCACTTAGCGTCTCCGTTCAAACCACCCAAGGCAGAACCTTGAATAATCGGAATTTCATCACCAGGGAAATCATATTTATTCAGAAGTTCTCTGATTTCCATTTCAACGATCTCTAATAGTTCAGGATCGTCTACCATGTCAACTTTGTTCATGAAAACAACAATACGTGGAACACCAACCTGACGAGCAAGAAGGATGTGCTCACGTGTTTGCGGCATAGGACCGTCTGTAGCAGCCACCACGAGGATAGCTCCGTCCATTTGCGCAGCACCTGTAACCATGTTTTTCACATAATCCGCGTGACCTGGACAGTCAACGTGTGCATAGTGACGGTTAGCTGTTTGGTACTCTACGTGTGCAGTGTTAATTGTAATACCGCGTTCTCTTTCTTCAGGAGCTGAGTCGATTGAATCAAATGAACGTGCTTCTGACAAGCCTTTTTCTGCCAATACTTTGGTAATAGCGGCAGTAAGGGTTGTTTTACCGTGGTCAAC
>DATGWX010000025.1:0-2300 GCA_035299275.1 Bacteroidia bacterium | reverse complement strand
ATCAGGTACAGGAATGCATTAACTCCAATAAACTACTTAATGCGAGTCAATACCTCAGTAAGTTTTCATCTTACATCAGCTGTGTGCTGGAGTACGGAGAAAAAGATTTTATTACCATTGAACAGCTGACAAAAACACTTGACTACTACATGAGCATTGAACGGTTGAGATTTAACGGGGAACTGGATTTTAAAATTAATTGTTCGCCAAAAATAAATCCCATCAGTACGTTTATACCCAACATGCTGGTGCAGCCGTATGTGGAAAACGCCATATGGCAGGGGCTTAAGCAAAAAATAAAAGAAAGGCGAATTGAAATAAATTTCGAACCCTGGAGTAAAAACCACGTATTGTGTACCATTGAAGACAACGGCATTGGCCGCAAGATGGCTGCACAACTTCGTACATCAAAAATTGATTTGCATGGTTCAGAACACACGTTACTGGCCGAGGAACGTATGCAAATACTACAGGATAGTTTATCGAATGAAACGCGTTTGGAAATTGTGGATTTAGTGAATGACGCAGGTGAGGCAACGGGTACCAAGGTAATCCTGCATTTGCCCACAGCATAGTTTTTCATTTTTATTCTCAGCCACTTATAATTTTTTATAGTGTTGATGCAGCATCATGATGTGCCCCTTTGTCTTTAGGGTGCAAATCAAATGTTTCATTTAAAATTTAAACGTTATGAAAAAAACAATTAATCAAGCCGGAGCGGTGCTTTCAGCAACTCCCGGTTATGTGAAAATGGCTGTTGCTCTTGTAGTACTGGCTATTGCAACCAGCGCTACCAGCTGTGGTCCTCCTTGCGGTGATCCGGGTCCCGGTGATCCTTGGCCTATCGATTCTGTAAAGTCTCGCTAAGCAACTCTTTCTCAACAAAAAGGTTTATGTAAAGGCAGACTTCGGTCTGCTTTTATTATTTAATGTGAGTGCGTATTTTGCACCCATGAAAATATTTTGTGTAGGTCGAAATTACACCGAGCATGCTAAGGAACTCAACAATGCAGTTCCATCGGCTCCCGTTATCTTTTGTAAACCTGAAACAGCTGTTCTCAAAAACAACGAAGATTTTTACCTGCCTGATTTTTCCAATGACATTCACCATGAACTGGAACTGGTGTTGCGTATTTGCAAAAACGGCAAACGTATAGAAGAAAAATTTGCCCACAAATATTACGACCAGATTACCGTAGGTATTGATTTTACTGCCCGCGACATACAGCAACAGCAAAAAGAAAAAGGCTTACCCTGGGAAATTGCCAAAGCTTTTGACGGCTCTGCTCCCTTAGGAAAATTTATTCCCCTACATCAACTCCAACAACCCCACAACATCCAATTTACGCTGCATAAAAACAGTGAACTGGTACAAACGGGAAACTCAGCTGATATGCTGTTCAGTTTTGATAAAATCATCAGTTACCTGTCGCGATTTTTCACACTCAAAACCGGAGATTTAATTTATACCGGCACGCCCGCAGGAGTGGGAGCAGTAAAAACGGGCGACCTCCTCGAGGCGCGCTTAGAAGGCGAATTGCTGTTACAATGCGCTATTAAATAGCACACTGAAATAGACACCGGTTGTTCAATGTGCATATCATTGAACCTCAGCTTTACGCTATAGTGAATAGATTTGTCCTTGTGATGGGAAAACTGCGTTTTTTATGTTGTGTGTTACTGGCTCTCCTGCAAGGAGAAGCGGTTGCACAGCACGCCTACCCGCAGGATTATTTCCGCTCACCATTAGATACCACCTTGCTTCTCTCCGCTCCCTTCGGGCAACTGCGCGATAATCATTTTCACTCCGGCATTGACATCCGCACGTTTGAAAAAGAAGGTTTGCCTGTGTATGCCGTGGCCGATGGCTGGGTGGCCCGCATCAAAATATCTCCCTTCGGTTATGGTAAAGCCATTTACATTGATCACCCCAACGGTTACACCAGCGTATATGCTCACCTCTCCCGTCTAAACGACAGTATTGGTAACTACACCAAACGCGAACAATACCGCAAAGAAAGTTTTGATGTAGAACTGTTCCCGCGAAAAAATCAGTTGCCGGTTAAAAAAGGGGAGCTTATTGCCTATACCGGAAATAGCGGAGGTTCCACAGGGCCCCACCTGCACTTTGAATTGCGCAACACCAAAACAGAATACCCCATTAACCCCCTGTTGTTTAACCTGCCGGTGTTGGATACTGATGCTCCTTTTTTTAAAAGCTTTACTATTTACAACGTAATGCCCAATCGTCCGTTACCCATTTTGCAGCAAAAACTTTTTCCGGCTAAAACACAAAAAAT
>DATGWX010000024.1:0-12788 GCA_035299275.1 Bacteroidia bacterium | reverse complement strand
TCTTTTTGAATGCCTTCTTCAAAAGCTAACCAACGCTTCATTTGTTCACCTTCCGGATCTTGTGAAATAGATTTAAGGAAACTGATAACCATGGTGCGGTCAAACTGGCCGTTTTGCTGGTTTACAAATATGGGTGCACTTTTGATGGATGGGTGAGGGTCTTTGCCCTGAACCATTTCAAACAACTCATCGGTAGTAACATTGATGCCTAATTTTTCATAGGCATCGTTCATTAATACTTCCTGCACCAATTGATTCCATGTTTGCTCACGAAGTGATTCCATGGTATTGTTGTCAACGGTTTCAGTTTGTGAGTTGATTTTGTAGTTGGCTACATTTTCTTCTACGCGGGCCTCAAAATATTTTATAGATATTTTTTCACCTTTTATCTCGCCCACATCAGTGGCACCGGCTGAACCAAAGTTTCCTCTGCTTTCCAGCAAACCCTGTATTACAAATAAGCCAAGGGCTACTCCCACAAAACCGATTAACAATCCTGAACGGTTACGAATTCTTTCTAGTATCGACATAGTTGATTTTAAGTAAGACGGCAAAAATAAGGGGGACGCACCTTAAATTCAACTCTTTTATCAATACTGCCGTATATTTGGCCACATGACTGACTTACAGCCCACAAAAGGTAAATTATATCTGATTCCTAATACATTAGGCACAGAAGGAGCTTCAGATATGCTGGCTCCCTGGGTAAAACAGCAGGTGCACCACCTCCTTCATTTTGTGGCCGAGAACGAAAAAGCCGCGCGTGCTCTCATAAAAAGCCTGCAATTGGCTGCACCTCAAAGTGAGTTGCATTTTGTACTGCTCAACCAACACACCTCTTTGGAAGAAAAACAGGCCTTACTGAATGACGCTTTGCAGGGCCATGATATGGGACTTATTTCTGATGCGGGTTTGCCCTGCGTGGCCGACCCCGGTGCCGAGGCTGTAGCTTTAGCGCACCAACTGGGTATTGAAGTAGTTCCTTTGCACGGGCCCTCCTCCCTTTTGCTCGCTCTAATGGCCTCGGGATTTAACGGACAAAGTTTCGCTTTTGTAGGCTACCTGCCCATTGAAAAGGCTGAACGTGTTAAGCGCATTAAGGAATTGGAAAAAGAAGCGCTCACTAAAAAACAAACGCAGTTATTTATTGAAACGCCTTACCGCAACAACTCATTGCTGGAAGACTTGCTTAAAAACCTGCAACCCGATACACAACTTTGTGTAGCAGCCAACCTCACACAACCAAATCAATTTATTCGCAGTACAACCGTACAACATTGGAAAACCAACCTGCCTGATTTGCACAAGCAGCCGGCTGTGTTTGTTTTGGGATAGAGTTTTATTTGCATAAGAAGGGAAAAACAACGTATTTAGATGAATGAAAATCAAGCATTTTCTCATCTTGCTGCTTTTTTTCACTGCCTTTTGTATAAGCGAAAAAGTACAAGCCTCTCACTTTGCGGGCGGTGATTTAACCTACAAATGTGTAGGGCAGGATAGTTTTAGGTTTATCACTAAAATTTACCGGGACTGCAGCGGCACTGCCTTTAATGAAATTAAATTGAACTTTGAAGTTCTTGCTATTCGTTCAAATTTATCGTTATCTAAAAATAAGATGCTATCCATTTACAACAGGCAAATGCACGTTGTAAATTTTGATTGTCCTTTAGTGGTCACCAGTTGCCAGATTAATCCAAATTTCACCTTTGGCCTTCAGGAATTTATATTTGATACAACCCTTCACCTGCCAACCTTTTTTGGAGCAGATTGGGACTCTACATTCTGTCAGATTTATTATATATTATCACCTATTGGAGCAAGAAATAACCCAACCAATTTTATAGGTGGAGCAATGTCTATTCATGCCTATATCAATCGATGTGACAATAAAATAAATAACTCCCCTGAGTTGCTAAATAAACCCAATCTGCTTGTTTGCAATGGAGCACTTACATCATTTAACGTAGGTGCTATAGACACGTTGGAATATGATTCTTTATCTTACACCCTGATACCACCTGAATATTATTTTAGAGCCCCAATCACATTTCTATCAGGTCTTTCAATTCAGAAACCCTTTATTTATCAAGGGATGTTGGTCTTTAATCTTCTCATCGATTCTGTTAAAGGTGATTTAAAATTTATTTCTACACAATCACAGCAACCCTCAATTGCTGTAAAAATTATGGAATGGCGTTTAATAAATGGAATTTGGAAGAATGTAGGTTATATCATCCGTGATATGCAGTTTTACAGTGTTCAATGTGCACCCAATAACGCACCCAAAGTAGAGTTTTTTCCCAGCACCACATTGCAACAAATTTGTCAGGGACAAAGCACCTGTTTTACCATTCGAGCCCGCGACCCTGATAGTGCCTATGGCCATGCAGATACCACAGTAATCAGTTGGAACTACAGTTTAAAAGGAGCAACATTCAGCAGTTTAAACACGCCAGTTAAAACGGTGAAAAATGATGTGGCTACTGTTTGTTGGACTGCCGATAGCAGTATGGTAAAACCCTCGCCCTATTGGATGGTGCTGCGTGTTACTGATGGGTATTGCCCTATTTCTTCCAGCAATGCATACGCGCTTGGTGTGGTGGTGAATCCTAATTTTACAGTGCAAATAAACAGGCTGGCACAACCTTGTCAAACATTCAGATTAACAGCCTTACCAAGCAGGTATCTATATAATGCAGCCTACAGTTGGAAAGTATGTCGTGAAACCAACGGTACATATGTTGATTCACTCGCACAACTTATGGCATCAGACAGTGTGGCAAAGTTGCAGTTTAAAGAAGCCGGCAGGTACATTGTACGGTTAGGTGTTACCACCAACGGAGCATGCGAAAAAATTGCCTACGACACCTTAGTTATAGATACACCCATGTCCGTGTTGCTTTTAAGCAGCGATACCCTGATTTGTAAAGAAGAAAAAATTCATCTTACACCCGTTGTTTACAACGTAAAAGGTAAAGTGAGTTACAGGTATTATTGGGGAAAAGACTCAGCAACAGTTGCGGGCAATTATACTTTTACTCCAGTTAGTTCAACTCAGGTGCGTGTGCTGGCAACAGATTCTTTGGGGTGTAAAAACTCCGATTCCGTTTTTGTCGCTATTGACAGCATTCCTTTTGTCAACTTGCCCCAGAGTAAAGTTGCTTGTTTTGGCGATTCAGTTGAACTTGATGCTGGCGACAATCAAGGGAAAGGACAAGTAGTGTATAATTGGCTGAAAGAAGTCTTATCAGTAGGGCAGTCTCAAAAAATTGTGCTCGGTGCGGCAGGAAAATATACTGTGGAGCTTGTTTATGCCAATGGGTGTAAGGTGAGCGACAGTACAAGTTTTATTTACCTTGATAAAATAGGTTCATTTGTAAGTGGTGATACACTCGTTTGTGCAGGAGAAAATGCACGTTTGTGGAGTTCGGGAAAAACATACCGCTGGTACAATATTGATGATACATTAAGTTATCCGCATCTGGCAACAGATTCTGCTGTTAGCTTTACTGTAAACACAAACCGCAGAGTTGTTTTGCATATGGAAGTACAATCGTCTCAAACAACCTGTTCTGCTTTTGATACGATTGAAGTTAATGTGAAAGCACTGCCGACCCCCGTTGTTTATTCGCAAAAACCGGTGCTGTGTTGTTCTGAATTTGCTGTTGTTCATACACAGCCTGCGGGAGGAGAATTGTTTTGTAATGATGCACCTTTTATTGACTCATTTCAGGTGAACTGTGCTTCACCTCAGCGTCTAGTTTACCGATACACCGATTCGGTTGCCTGCTCCAATTCTGACACATTTGATGTGGTGGTTCAAAAAAGAATTAAAGCAACGGTGCAGTTAAACAAAGACACCATTTGCAGTACACATTCTCTTGCTGCTCAAGTAATTTTAAATGAAGGGGTAGTTAATTCATATCTGTGGTCAACAAACGGAGGCGGAACTTTGAGTAACTCCACAGCAGCTACAGTTGCTTATCAGGCACACGCAAATGATGAACCAAAGCAAACCATCAACTTTACAACAGTTTTACAATCCAATGGAATTTGTCCGGATACAACGCTTAGCTCATCTGTGCACGTTGCTCCCGGCCCCCAGGTTCTTTCATCGTCACTTTTACCCGATTCTTTTTGCGCCCCGGGCGATGTAAGATTTCAACTTTCGGGTATTCCCGCCAGTCAATACTTCTGGAACTTTGGTGATTCAGGTACAACAACAAATGGGCAACACCATTTGCTCACAACATATCAGCCTGCTGCCACACATCAATACCTGAAAGAAGGTGTTTATTCCATAACAACAAAGTTGATTTCTGAGCACAGTTGTATTACCGATTATCAATTTCCTTCTCAAGTGCGTGTGTTCAAAAAACCTTCAGTATACGGCACCATAAAAACAACAGCTTATGATGATGCACACGTAATGTGGTATTCACCGCTTGCTCAACTCAGTGACTCAGTTGCTCATCTTACAAAAGGTGAGCGATTTTTGCTGGAGTGGCAACTGGATGGAGAAAAAATTGGCTCTTATTCTAACTCACCCAATTCATTTCCCTACAAGTTAAAGAATAGCACAGTTAATTACCCGAGGGAATGGCAGTTTTTAGTGCGTATTGTTACTGAAAAAGGATGTGCTGATAGTTTCGCATTACCTACTTTAACATTGGTTCCACCTCTTCAGGTGTTTATACCCAATGCTTTTAGGCCGGCCAGTGCAGTTCCCGCAAACAGCAAGTTTCAAATTATTGCTGACAATTACATTACGGCCAACCTTCAAATTTATAACCGTTGGGGCCAATTGATTTTTCAAACCAATCGCTTGGATGAAGCATGGGACGGACGTTTTAACGGTGAAAATGTAATGCAGGGTATTTATTTCTACAAACTTACCATAGATGGGGTAGACGGTCGCGCTTATATGTACTCAGGTGGGGTCAATTTACTGAGAGATTAGCCGGGGAATGATTTTTATCAACTCCTGAAAAATTATTTGCAGCTTCAAAATCAAAAACATAACTTGCCTAACAATTGTTTGGTAGCATTATGTCTGAAGCAATACAAAACCGTAAAGAACAGATTTTGGCTGTATCAGCCGGATTGTTCAGAAATAAGGGATATGCCGTAACCACTGTGCGTGATATTGCACAGGCCTTGGGCATTGAAGCATCAAGTTTATACAGCCACGTAAAATCAAAAGAAGAAATTCTGGAAACCATTTGTTTCACTATGGCCGAAAAATTTCTTCAAGGCATTGATGAAGTAAACGACATTTATTTCAACGCCACGGAAAAGTTACGCATGGCTATTTTGAATCACGTAAAATTACTTACCAATGATAGGGATGCATCAGCCGTTTTTTTACATGACTGGCGCTACCTGAGCGAGCCCCGATTGTCTGAATTCAAACAGTTGCGCGACCGCTACGAGCAAGGATTTTACCAGATAATGGACGATGGCGAAAAAGAAGATTTATTCGACAATGTTGACAAAAAATTTGCTGTGCTCACCATTCTCGCTTCAGTAAACTGGGTGAATGAATGGTACAATGCCGAGGGCAAAATGAGCCCCGATGAAATTGCAGCGCACCTCACTCATTTTATATGGAGTGGTTTGCGCAAGAAGATGATTACCGATATCAATTATAAACCCTAAAAAAATAAAATAAAGTAATATGTACGGAAACGCATATATAGACCCCAATGACAAAGCCGCTAAAATGTTAGAGGGCGAAGACCCGGTTAAACTGGCTGAATTTGAGGCCCGCATTGCACGTGGCGAAAAAATAGAGCCGAAAGATTGGATGCCCGCAGAATACCGCAAGCAACTGGTTCGAATGATTGAGCAACACGCGCATTCTGAAATTATCGGAGCTCTGCCGGAAGGAACCTGGATTACCCGTGCCCCGGGCTTCAGACGCAAATTGGCCTTGATGGCCAAGGTACAGGATGAAGTAGGCCATGCACAATTGTTATACAGTGCTGCCGAAACATTAGGTAAAAGCCGCGAGGCGATGATTAACGATTTGATTACCGGAAAATCAAAATACTCTAACGTATTTAATTACCCTGCTTTCACCTGGGCAGATGCTTGTGTGATTGCCTGGTTAATTGATGCCGGTGCAATTATTAATCAGGTAGCCAATGCCAAAGGAAGTTACGGGCCATATTGCCGTGCGCTAGACCGCATTTGTACCGAAGAAAGTTTTCACCTCAAGTACGGGCACGATAATGTGGTAACACTGGCTACAGGCACCCCTGTTCAGCGTAAGATGGTACAGGAAGCGCTTAACCGCTGGTGGCCGCCCATCATGCACTTCTTTGGTCCGAGTGATAAAATTTCAAATCATACCGAAATACTGATGCGCTGGAAAGTGAAAATGGCTTCCAACGATGACATGCGTCAGCAGTTTTTGAATATGTATGTTCCGAAAATTTGGGACTTGGGATTAACCGTTCCCGATACCAATTTGAAAAAGAACGAAACAACCGGCAAATGGGAATACACCGAGCCCGATTGCGAAGAGTTTAAACGCGTAATTAACGGAGATGGTCCGTGCAACGCAGAGCGTTTGGCTGTACGCAGAAATGCCGAAGAACGCGGACGCTGGGTACGTGAAGCACTCATTAACAAAACTGAAAAATATGTAACCCCGCTGGCGTAGTAGTGGCGTGATTACAAATTGCAGATTATGAAGATTGAGAAGTTTGAAGACATTGACAGCTTGTAACAAATAGTTCAAAAAATATTAAAAGCTGTATGAAATGCAAGAGTAACACCAGTCAAAAAAATCTGTTATCTCCTAATTTGAAAATTTTACAATTAATAAGATGATAAAATCACTGGACCCCCGAATTACAAGGGAGCAAATAGAACTTGACAATTCCATTGAGCCATTGAAAGAGATGGACAACTGGGAAACGTATGAAGTATTTCACCAGAAAAAACGTGGCGATCAGCATATGCACGTAGGCATTGTACACGCACCAAATGCTGAAATGGCTTTGTTGTTCGGGAAAGAGCAATACGGTCGAAGAGGAATTACTGCCAATATTTGGGTCGTAAAAACAGCACATGTTTTTGCCAGCGAATACGATGATCAGGATATTTTTGAAACCGTACCCGATAAGCAATACCGGGAAGCCGGTGGCTACAAAGTGATGGAGAAAATTAATAAATACAAAAAAGAACAAAAAGTATAGAGGTTCAAAATCATTGGTCAATACATGAACTTGGCCTTTTGATTTTTGTAATCCAACAACCATATAATTTGTCAGAAAAATGAATCACGTTAAAGAACTTTTATATAAAATGGCCGATGACCTGCTTATCATCGGGCACCGCAACAGTGAGTGGACAGGACTTGGCCCTATATTGGAAGAAGACATTGCTTTCTCTTCCATGGCTCAGGATAAAATAGGGCAGTCGCAAGCTTTGTTTCAACTTTTGCATGAACTGGGCGAACAGGAACCTGACACGGTAGCCTTTACCCGGCAGGCAAATCAGTTTCACAATTGTCAGTTGGTGGAGTTACCAAACGGTGATTATGATTTTAGTACCATACGTCATTTTTTATATGATGTGGCCGATCAGTTGCGTTTCGAAATGCTGGCCAACAGCAGCTATGAACCACTGGCCAAAGTTTCCCGTAAAATAAAAGGTGAGCTCAAGTACCATGTATTTCATGCCAACACCTGGGTAACCAAATTGGGATCGGCAACCGAAGAAAGTCATGCGCGCATGCAAACCTCCCTCAATGAAGCATGGAACTATGCGCTGGGCATTTTTGAAGAGAGTGAATTTGAACAGCAGCTTATAAGTGAGAAAATATTTGAAGGGGAAGCTGCATTAAAAGCACGTTGGCTCGAAACTATTAAACCCGTTTTGGCCAAAGCCTCATTAAAAATTCCTGAAGAAAAAACCTGGGAGCCGAAGTTGGGCGGTCGCAAGGGATACCATACAGAGCACCTTGATCCGCTGGTGGAAGAGATGGCCGAAGTATTTCGTATTGACCCGGGTGCGGAGTGGTAGCAAAGAATTGAAGGTTATAAACTCACATGCAGCAAAGTCAAAGCCCTGTAATCCTTCAAACAAATAACTTTGTATCTATTGTAACCTTCTGATTTTGTAATTCAACAACTTTCTAATCAAAAACAACGTGTACACTGAACAAGATATCTGGAAAATACTCGAAGTAGTTAAGGATCCTGAAATTCCTACGCTCAGTATGGTGGATATGGGTATCATTACCAAAATAGAAGTGCGTGGTGAAGATGATGTATACGTGGAAATGACCCCGACATTTTCCGGTTGTCCGGCAATAAAAATGATGGAAAACATGGTGGCCGACCGTTTGAGAGAAGCAGGTATTTCTTCGCCTAAAGTTGTTACCACATTTGATAAACCCTGGGACAGCAATAAAATTACAGAGCGGGGCTTGATGTGTTTGAAAAAACATGGTCTGGCACCACCGCCCAAACACAACGGAGAAATAACGCAGGAGTTATTGGAACATGTACCTTGTCCGTTTTGCGGCAGCACAAATACGGATACCAAGTCGCCTTTCGGGCCTACCTTGTGCCGTTCACTGCATTATTGCAACAATTGTTTGCAAGCCTTTGAACAATTCAAACCTGTAGTGTAATTTTTATATTTTTGCGGAGTGAGACCTTTCCGCAAATACATACTACTGTTTTTTTTGAGTGGGGTAATTTTATTGCCCTCCTGCAAATCGCGTAAAACAGCTTCTTCAACAGCAGCCAAAACGGAACGAAAGAAGATAGCGCAACTCTCGAAGCAACTCAACGTCAGCATCAACGAACAATCCAATGTAGCTTTGTATGAATTAATTCACGATTGGATAGGTGTTCCGCATAAGGATAATGGCTGTTCTAAATCAGGTACCGATTGCTCCTGTTTTATAAAAATGGTGTTAGCCGAAGTGTATCGCAAAGATGTGGGTCGTAGTTCGCATGAGATGTTTACCAGAAGCCAACGCATTGAATCAAAAGATTTGCAGGAAGGTGATTTGGTTTTCTTTAAAATTAAATCAGTAAAGGTTTCACACGTGGGGCTTTACCTCAATGAAAATAAGTTTGTACACGTGAGTAGCAGCAAAGGAGTGATGATCAGTGGTCTTGATGAAGCCTATTTTAAAAACAGCTTTGTGGGAGCAGGGCGCATTAATTGAAAAATCAATACATTTGCCTTGTGAATATCCGAAAACTCAGCATAGTTATCCCGGCCTACAACGAAGGAAAAACCATCCATTTCATTCTCAATCGGGTGAAAGAAGTACAATTGCTTAACGGCATTGAGAAAGAAGTAATTATAGTTAATGATTGTTCCAAAGACAATACAGAGGAAGCTGTATTAAGCTATCAGGCAGCTAATAAAGACTTGTCCATCAGCTATTACAAGCATGAATTTAATCAGGGAAAAGGAGCAGCTTTGCATACCGGAATTGCTAAAGCTACCGGTGAGTATGTTATCATTCAAGATGCTGATTTGGAGTACGACCCCCGTGAGTACAACGAGTTGCTTAAACCCATTGTAGAGGGCTTTGCTGACGTGGTGTATGGTTCGCGTTTTACGGGTGGAAAACCACACCGCATTTTGTTTTTCTGGCACACGCTGGGTAACCAGTTCCTTACCTTTTTGAGTAATATTTTCTCCAACCTCAATCTGAGCGATATGGAGACCTGCTATAAATTATTCAGAACAGATGTGGTACAAGGCCTCAAGTTGAAAGAGAAAAGATTTGGATTTGAACCTGAAGTGACGCATAAAATCGCCCGTATCAAAGGGTTAAATATTTATGAAGTAGGTATTTCCTATTACGGGCGCACTTACGAAGAAGGTAAAAAAATTGGCTGGAAAGATGGTTTCAGAGCAATTTATTGCATTCTGAAATACGGTTTATTCAAAGCTGATTAACCCACTGTACACCTGATGCAGCCCTTGGGGGTAAATACCTGACTTGCATACACAGGTTTTAATTATTTTCGTGGCCATTAAAACACTACATTGAGCGTAACAGTATCAAATCTGGTAAAAGTATACGGAACACAGCAGGCAGTGGATGATATTTCATTCACCGCAAGTAAGGGTTCAGTAATAGGTTTTTTGGGTCCGAACGGAGCTGGAAAATCCACTACCATGAAAATGATTACCTGCTACCTACCGGCAACTTCAGGCAGCATTGACGTATGTGGATTTAACGTAGAGCAAAATCCCATGGAGGTGAAGAAACGTATTGGTTACCTGCCTGAGCACAATCCCTTGTACCCGGATATGTACGTAAAAGAGTACCTTGAATTTGTGGCCGGTGTACATCAGTTAGGAAAGGGAACAAAAGAAGCTGTTGAGCGAATGGTGGAAGTCACTGGGCTCACAAATGAATACAAAAAACAAATCAGTGCTTTGTCGAAAGGATATCGCCAAAGGGTGGGGCTGGCTCAGGCCATGATTCATAATCCTGAAGTATTAATACTTGATGAACCCACTTCCGGACTTGACCCCAACCAGATTGTTGAAATACGTAACCTCATTAAAGAAGCCGGTAAAGACAAGACAGTGATTTTGTCGACACACATTATGCAAGAGGTGCAAGCCATGTGTGATAGGGTACTTATCATTAACAAAGGAAAATTGGTGGCCGACAGTACATCAGAGGAACTTCAAAAAAGAGCCACACAGGAATTTACATTTACAGCTGAATTCAAACATCCGATTAATGTTAATCTGTTACGCAGCATTCAGGGTGTACGTCAGGTAAAAGCAGACGGCAATACAAAAGTAGTAGTAACAGCTGACAGAGATATCCGCGAGCAGCTTTTTGCTTTTGCTGTGGAGCATCAGTTGGTGTTGTTATCCGTGAACATGCAGGACACCTCTTTGGAAGATGTGTTCAGAAAATTAACAGGGGCGCAATAGTATGTGGAGTGTATTAAAAAAAGAAGTCAATAGTTTTTTAAGCTCGCTCATAGCTTACATCACCATCATGGTGTTTTTACTTGCCATTGGTATGTTTACGTGGATTGTGCCCGAGATGAATATTTTTGATAACGGGTATGCTAATCTGGATACCCTTTTTTCTATGGGCCCCTGGATATTTATCTTTTTAGTATCTGCCATTACCATGCGCTCCTTTTCAGAAGAGAAAAAAGCCGGAACCATAGAATTACTGAGCACCAAGCCACTTACGGATTGGGATATTATTCTCGGGAAATATTTTGCCGGAGTTTTGCTGGTGTTGTTTTCCTTGCTGCCTACACTACTTTATTTCTACAGTATTTACCAGTTGGGTGCCCCAAAAGGTAATATTGACATAGGAGCAACGTGGGGCTCATATACGGGTTTATTTTTGCTCTCCTCCTGTTTTGTATCAGTCGGTATTTTTTCTTCGGTAATTACGTCAAATCAAATTGTGTCGTTTATCCTCAGCATGTTTTTGTGCTTTTTCTTTTTCATTGTGTTTGACCTGTTCAGTGATTTTCGTTTGCTCGGTTCATTTGACCATGTGATTGAATATTTAAGTATCAACACACATTACGACTCCATCAGCAGAGGAGTATTGGATTCAAGAGATCTGATTTACTTTCTCAGTTTTATTGCCCTGTTTTTAGGTTTTACCAAATGGATATTCTCCGGCAAAAAATGGTAAAAGCAAAAAAAATACCGACAACCCGCAGCAGTGCAAGTAAATTATTACTGGCGCTGGGAATGATTGTACTCATTAACGTGCTTTCACAGCAGCTCTTCTTTCGCGTTGACCTTACCAAGGAAAAGCGCTATACCCTTTCCGCCAGTTCAGAGCGTTTGGCTTCCAAACTGAATGATGTGTTGTACATTAAGGTTTATCTGGAAGGAGAATTTCCGGCAGGATTTAAACGCTTGCGCAACTCTACCCGTGAGCTTTTGGATGAATACCGCATTGTTTCAGATGGTAAAATTGAATATGAGTTTATAGATCCGTTTGAGGGGAAAACAACGGAGCAGATTAACGAAATTGTTCAGCAATTAGGTGAGAAAGGTTTGTACCCTACCAATGTACAGATAAAGCAAGACGATGAAATGTCTCAGAAGCTGATTGTGCCGGGAGCTACCTTTGCATACAAGGGTAAAGAGTACCCGCTTAACCTGCTCAAAAATCAGTTTGGGGCAGATCCTGAGCAAACCATCAACCAGTCGCTGGAGTTGCTCGAGTACCAGATTTCAAATGTGCTGCGCAAATGCACTATTGAAGAGAAAAAGAAAATAGCTTTTTTAACAGGCAACGGAGAATTGCAGGGAAAAGAAGTGGCAGATTTTGCCCGTGAATTAGCAGAGTATTATGAACTGGGGCGCATTAATCTGCACGATTTTCCGGTGGAAAAACTTACTGAGTTTGACGGCATGATTATCGCCAAACCTGATTCATTTTTTACCGAATACGATAAGTTTAAAATTGACCAGTACATCATGCACGGTGGCAAAGTTATCTGGCTTATAGATGCTTTGTTTGCCAACATGGATAGTACACGCAACTCAGCCGGAGAGTTTATGACCTACAACTATGACCTTAATCTTGATGATATGTTGTTTCGTTACGGAGCACGTATAAATCCGGTTTTGGTGCAGGATTTACAGAGCAACTATATTCCCATTCTCAATAATTTCCCCGGAGCACCGGCACAAACCAAAATGCTGCCCTGGTTATTTTATCCGGTAATGGGTTCCAGCAGTAATCATCCCATTGTAAAAAATCTGGATTATGTATGGGGGCAGTTTACCAATACCATAGA
>DATGWX010000023.1:0-1858 GCA_035299275.1 Bacteroidia bacterium | reverse complement strand
TACTCCTGTTCTTTAACGCTGATGCCATGGAAACTTTACAACCCGCAGCTTTTGCCTTACTGGAGCACCTGCATATCGAAGATTCCTCTACAATTGTAATGAAGGCACACTATGAAAAAGAGCTGATGAACCGTGCGTTTACTTTAACCCTGCCAACGGCTTCGGAGGAACTTGTCAGGCTGCTTAAAATGTACACTAACACAAAACTCTGACAAAGCTGTCAGATACGAATCAGCTTGATTTTAAACTTGCCGTCCGTAACTGTTTTGGTGAGCTCCGTATCCGAGCCGTTGCGCAACTGTCCGCTGAAAGTACCCTCCATTACATCTCCGGCTTTGCTGGTTAAAGTAAGCTCAAACGAATTCTCACCCAAAACAACCGGATCAGCTAAGTAGTTATTATCACTGCTCCACTCTCCGGTATAAAAACTCAAATCAAGTGAGGGCTGCCCTGAATAGTTTGTTGCATAAATAGTGGAGGGAATGGGTAACGCATCAAGAGCTACATCCCGAATGTGAATATCCCAACCGATATCGTTGGTTTTCGACATCGTACGTTGCATGGTAACCGTTTCCATAAAGTCGCTGTAATTACCGGCTACCATATCACAACCGTTGTATTCACAAACGTATTCAGCCCTGTACATCACTCCGTCCACTTTTCCTTCAATGTAATAGATAGCCTGTGTTGGAGTTGGCTGTTTGTTTACAGTAGTATCTTTGTCTTTCTGACAAGATAAAAAGGGCATTGCTGCCAAAACCAATAAAGAGAGAATTTTTGTTTTCATGTGTTTGCAGGTTAAGTTAAAATTTACGTAAGAACATAGTACTTACTTTCAAATATACTTTTTTCTGCAAAAAAACGTCTGTATGCTGCAGGTAAAAGTCACTAACCTAACCCTTCTCTTCTACCCTGCCATCGGCATGTTTCGCAAAGCGACCTTTGTTGCGCGGATGCACCTGATCGTATCTAGTCCAGGGCCAGCCGCCAAACTTGGTGCGGTGGTAATCTTCAAAAGCCTGGTTGATTTCTTCTTTGGTATTCATTACAAACGGGCCGTATTGTATAACGTGTTCATTAATGGGGCGGCCTTGCAATAACAAGATGCTAGCCTCCTGATTTCCGTTTTGCAATGCTACATCCAAATCAGATTTTAATTCCACAGCATGGTAAGGTGCTATTTTTTTATCTCCTATCTGCAGGTTTTCGCCCTGATAAAAATAGATGGTGCGGTTAATACCCGCAGCTGCTTTAGGCAATACCCAATCGGCTCCTGCGGCCATTTTAATGTTCCATACTGCCACCTGATTGTTCGGGTCGGATGCCCAGGAATCAGGCGGAGGAGCAGGTGCTTTTTTGTTGCCCAGTGCCCCTGCTATTACTTCCACCACTGTTTTTTGATTCTGTTTATCAGAGTAAGTATACTTCGGAATATCTTCTCCCCACAACATTTTAAAGTGCGGCTCCACCATTTTATTTTTCTTAGGCAGGTTGAGCCATATCTGAAACAGCTCCATGGTATTGTCCTTATCCTGATGAATGAGGGGAAACATCTCTGAGTGCTGCACTCCTTTGCCGGCCGTCATCCACTGCACATCACCGTTACCATAACGACCTGCAGCTCCTAAAGAATCAGCATGATCCACTATGCCCTTGCGCACTACCGTAATGGTTTCAAAGCCGCGGTGCGGGTGCCCCGGAAAACCAGGAACTGTTTTGCCGTGGTACATTCTAAAGCCGTCTTTGATTATAAAATCATCACCCATGTGGCGGCCTTTAAACATAGTAGCGGGTGGGCCCATTTGCTCATTACCTGCGGGGAAATGGTCTTCGTGATGTACACAAAATAAAAAGGGAT
>DATGWX010000022.1:0-8999 GCA_035299275.1 Bacteroidia bacterium | reverse complement strand
GAAAATGTTTGCTGACGGATTAAAAGTTATTGGTGGTAGTTGCTTTAAGGTTTAACACATAAAGCGCTGAAATCCGAGCTTTCTGTGTGAGCCACCGGCACATCCTTAATCTGCGAGTAAGGTTTCTTTGCGCTTGCTTTTATTCTTTTTTATTGCCAGCTTTACAAAACAAAGGTGAATGGTTCTCTCTCCATTGTGGTCTTGCTAAGTATGACGGAAAATAACCACTCGAAAGATTAATTTAAACAAATATGAATAGCATGAAAAAGTTACAATTCAAAGTAAGCATCAAAGCGCCTTCAAGCAGGATATATGATTTTATGCTTGGCATAAACAATAAATCAACTTATGAGCAATGGACTGCTTTGTTTAACCCGACATCTACCTATGAAGGAAGTTGGGACAAGGGAACTAAAATTCTGTTTATAGGAGTAGATGAGAAAGGAGAAAAGGGAGGCCTGGTTTCCAGGATAGCTGAAAACATTCCGAACAGATTTGTTTCGATTCAACATTATGGCCTCTTACAAGCCGGCCAGGAAATTACAGAAGGACCGGAAGTAGAAAAGTGGGCCAACGGATTTGAAAATTATACCTTCGAAGAAAACAATGGAATTACCACCGTTACTGTTGACTTAGACACCGTTGAAGATTTTGTAGAGTATATGAACGAGCACTACCCCAAAGCACTCGATAAGCTGAAAGAAATTTGTGAGAACTAACCACTACAAGAGTGTCTTAAAAACACAAGGCAATAAACAGCCACATGAGTATACAGGAACAAATCATAGCCTATATTACAAGTCAGCGTGAACCAAAACGCAGCGACATGCAAGTGCTGCACCATACCATTATGGAACTGATGCCGGCTTGTAAGTTGTGGTTTCTGGATGGTAAAAACAGTGAGAATAAAACGGTTTCTAATCCCAACATCGGATATGGGCTTCACACCATAAAATATGCAGATGGCACAACCCGTGAGTTTTATCAAATCGGGTTAAGCGCCAACACAACCGGAATCTCTGTCTACATACTTGGCCTGAAGGATAAGGCCTACTTAGCCCAAACGTATGGGAAAGAAATTGGCAAGGCCAGCGTAACGGGGTATTGCATTAAGTTCAAATCGCTCAAAGATATAAACATAAAAACTCTTGAAGCGGCCATACGTTACGGATTGAATCAGGTAGAATAGCGAATAATGTAATTAACCTTTTAATGCCGTTGGTTATTTATTTGCTTTGGCCTCGCTACTTTGTAGCATACTGAACTTCTCAAAGGACCATATAAGCAGCAATCTACGTTGCCATCTACCTCACATAAACAAATTCACCCCAAAAGTGTTAATTAACTAACCACTGTTTTTCCTGTTGTTAAACAGAAAAAAATGGATAATAAAACACCCCCGAAAAATTGAAAGCATTAAGCGAAACGGAGAAAGACCGAATTGTGGAAATGGCCTGGGAAGACCGAACCACCTTTGATGCCATCAAAGCACAGTTTGGTCTGTCGCAGGGTGAGGTAGAAAAACTCATGCGAAAAGAACTGAAACGCTCCGGTTTTATACGATGGCGCAAAAGAGTTTCTTCCGGTGTGGGCGTCAAACATAGTCGTAAAGCACCCTCCGGCATGTTGCGGTTTAAGTGTTCCAGACAAAGAAACATCAGCGGGAATAAAATTGCTAAAAGATGATGTTCCCTACAGCATATGAAAAAATAGTTGAAAAAATACATCTGGTTGATCCGGTAAAATATGCCACTACCCGCAACTACGTTAACGGGGCCGTTACCGGCTTATCTCCCTACATTTCCAGGGGTGTAATCAGCACTAAACAGGTGATGGAACTTGTGCTGGCAGCAGGACACGAACCCCATAAAACAGAAAAGCTTATTCAGGAGCTCGCTTGGAGAGATTACTGGCAGCAACAGTGGATTTCGCACCAATCGCACATTAATGATGATATAAAACATCCGCAGCTTCTTGCTTTTAAAACGGGGTTGCCCCTGAATGTGTTAAACCATCAAACCGGTATTGAGGCCATTGACAAGGGCGTTGAATTACTGTACCAAACCGGATACCTGCACAACCACGTAAGAATGTATGTGGCTTCATTGGCGTGCAACATTGCCCGGTGCTATTGGAAAGTACCCGCTCAATGGATGTATTATCACCTGCTGGATGCTGATTGGGCCAGCAATGCGCTAAGCTGGCAATGGGTATGCGGGGCCAATAGTCACAAGTTGTATTATGCCAATCAGGAAAACATAAATACCTATTGCCACACCTCGCAGCACAACACCTTCTTGGATGTAGCCTATGAAGACTTTGCACAAATGGAAGTACCGGAGGTGTTAAAAGAGGTTGTGCTTCCTCGTTTGGTAACTCACCTGCCTCAAAGTTCCGCACCCGAAATAGAGGCAGAGTTGCCCACACTCCTCTATAATTTTTATAACCTCGACCCGCATTGGCGAAGCGACCTTAAGGCGAACCGAGTTCTGCTGCTTGAACCATCTGTTTTTGAAAAATATCCCGTTTCGCCAAAGAGCATCGAATTTTGTTTGGCTCTGGCTAAAGACAATATCCCGCAGATTAAAGTTTGGGTGGCTGAGTTTTCTGATTTGCAAGCAAAGGTTCGGGGTGAGATTTATTTTAAGGAACACCCGTTGAACAACTATGCGGGCAATGAAGACTCCCGCACTTGGATGACCGATGTGAAAGGAGACTATCCCTCCTTTTTTGCTTTCTGGAAAAAGTGTAAAAGAGAACTTTTTTGAAAAGGCCGGAAATCAATATTGTTTGGATTAAGCGTGATATCCGTTCACAAGACCACGCACCCTTGCAGTATGCAGATGAGGATGGGCGGCCATTTCTGATTATATGTTTGTTCGAGCCATCTGTTATGCAGCACCACGATACTTCTTTGCGACACCTTCAGTTTCAATACCACTCCATTAAAGCGTTTAACCAGAACCACCACCAAAACGGCAAGCACATTCACCTGTTTCACGCAGAAGCGCAAGAGGTATTCGAACACCTGAATACCGTTTATGAAATAAAGAAGCTGTTGAGTTATCGGGAGAGTGGAATTGAGATTACCTGGAAGCGGGACAAGTGCGTAGCGCAGTTTTGTCGGCAGAACAACATTCTATGGAAGGAGTTCCAAAAAGACGGGGTAGTGCGTGGAATAAAAAACAGGGAGCATTGGGACAAACAGTGGTACGAAGCAATTTGCGGATCAATTATTAAAAATCAACCTTCAACCAACTGCTTACGCATTGAGCACAAGTATACTTTAGATAGTGCACTCTCCGCTGCATTAGAAAACTACCCAAAGGAGTTTCAACCTGCTGGAGAGCAACAGGCCTGGCGCTATCTGCGCAGCTTTGCAGAAGACCGCGGCCGGGTGTACCATAAAATGATTTCCAAACCTACCGAAAGTCGTAAGTCGTGCAGCAGGTTATCTCCGTTTTTAGCCTGGGGAAATATATCCGTCCGACAAGCCTATCAGTATATAAAGTTTCATGAAGCTTATGCCCGAAACAAATTTGCTTTTGAGGGCATGCTCACCCGACTCAAGTGGCATTGCCATTTTATTCAAAAGTTGGAGATGGAATGCACCTACGAGTTGCAGTGTGTTAATCAAGGATATGAGTCGCTGCAACACGAAAACAATGCAGCACTTTTACAGGCCTGGAAAGAAGGAAAAACAGGATTTCCGCTGGTAGATGCCTGCATGCGTTGTTTGCACAGCACCGGGTGGATCAATTTCAGAATGCGGGCGATGTTGGTTTCTGTACTGTGTTACCATTTTGATACGGACTGGAGACTGGGTGTATACCATTTGGCCAATTTGTTTTTAGACTATGAGCCGGGCATTCACTATCCGCAGGTTCAGATGCAGGCCGGCACCACGGGCGTAAACACCATACGCATGTACAATCCAACAAAACAATCCATAGAACACGACCCCGAAGGTGTGTTCATTAAAAAATGGGTGCCCGAGTTGCAGTGCGTGCCCGCTAACCATATCCATGAGCCGTGGAAAATGACTGAGCAGGAACAGGCTTCTTTTGGCATTCAACTGGGCCGGGATTATCCTTTACCCGTTGTTGCTGTGGAACATGCCGGCAAAGTTGCCAAAGACAAAATTTGGGGGCATCGAAAAGCCGAACAGGTTCAAACAGAAAACCAACGCATAGTAAAAAAACACACCCGCAATAAAAAACCAAAACATGTCAACCGTTAAGCTCGTTTTCCCGCACCAGTTGTTTCAATTTAATCCGTTGTTTTCGGTGGAGGGTTCTATCTGTTTAGTTGAAGAATGTTTGTTCTTTAAGCAGTTCAGTTTTCATAAACAAAAAATTGCCTTTCACCGTGCCACCATGAAGTATTATGAAAACCACCTGCTTGAAAAAGGTTTTTCAGTAAGGTACATTCAGGCAGCGGAAAATGAAGCGGATGTAAGGCAATTGATTGCGCATTTGCATGGCACAGGAACAACCTCCATAGCGCTGGTTGACCCCGTTGACGATTGGTTGTTGAGAAGAATTAAAGCTGCCTGTCAAAAATTAAAGCTGGATCTCCTCATTTTAGAGTCGCCCATGTTTTTAAATACGGGCAAAGAGCTGAGACAGTTTTTTAATCCCGATAAAAAGAAATTTTTTCAGACGGAGTTTTATAAGCAACAACGTATAAGCAGAAAAATATTGCTTGATGCTTCCGGTGAACCGGCTGGTGGCCGATGGACCTTTGATATAGAGAACAGGAAAAAATTTCCCAAAGGGAAGGCTGCAGTTAAAGTAGTGTTTCCCCGGCCGGATAAGTATATGCAGGAAGCTTATGAATACACTAAGCAGCACTTTGCCCACCACATAGGCACGCTTAGCGGTGCGGTCAACTATCCTATTGGTTATACAGCAAGCGAGCAGTGGTTAAATCAATTTCTTAACAACCGTTTAGCCGGGTTTGGAGATTATGAAGATGCCATTGTACAGAAAGAGCTGTTATTAAACCACAGTATGCTTACACCGTTGCTAAATGTGGGAATGCTCACGCCTGATCAGGTTTTAAAACACACCTCCGACTATTGTAATGAACACGCTGTTCCGCTCAATTCACAGGAGGGGTTTGTGCGACAAATACTCGGCTGGAGGGAGTTTATCAGAGGAGTTTACCTTGCCGGGGGTCGTGAAGAGCGAACCAGAAACTTCTGGGGTTTTAATAGAAAAATTCCAAAGAGTTTTTATGAAGGCACCACCGGAATTGTGCCGGTAGATGAAACCATCAAAAAAGTATTGCAAACAGGCTATTGCCATCACATAGAACGGTTGATGGTGTTGGGCAACTTTATGCTGCTGTGCGAATTTGACCCCAACGAAGTATACCGCTGGTTTATGGAATTGTTTATAGATGCCTTTGACTGGGTGATGGTGCCCAACGTGTATGGCATGAGTCAGTTTGCTGACGGGGGAATGATGTCAACCAAGCCGTATATCAGCGGCAGCAATTACCTGATGAAAATGAGCGACTACCCCAAGGGAAGCTGGCAGGAAATATGGGACGCTTTGTTCTGGCGATTCTTAGATAAGCACCGCACTTTTTTTCTTAAAAATCCCCGGTTAAGCATGTTGGTTAAAACCTATGACAAGTGGGACGAAAGCAAAAAAACCGCAATGCAGCAAAGGGCAGGGGACTATCTGGCGCAACTTTGAAAATAAGCCTTTTCATAAAAAAGGTCGACCTCATCAGTCGACCTTTTTTTATTACTATGGTGTGCGGATTATTTTTTTCCTTTCCACTCCACCAGCGCTTTTTCAACGTCTTGTTTGTACCAGAAACTGTTGGGGTTTTTATCGCCATTGTCTTTGGCTTTTTGAGCAAACACCAGTGCGTTTTTGTAGTCTTTCTTTTCAGCTAAAATCTGTGCTTTAATCCACAGGGCATACCACTCGTTACCTGCCAGCGAAATAGCCTGGTCAATGTACGTATTGGCTGCATCAAGGTTTTTCTTTTCAAGGTGATAACGGGCAGCATTCGCGTGTATTCTCCAGGTGCCTGAAGTAGCGTTTTTAATGTTGTCCAAAGCCTGTTTTTCGGTTTCGGTTTTCACTACAAAAGATACACGGGCGTTGTCCCATTCCATATCTACATTAGCCATATCATCTGTAAATCCGCTGATGCTGTACATCAAACGCTCTCTCTTGGGTATGCTGGCGGGGAAGGTTTTGATGCGCACCACATCGTTTTCCTGCTTGTATGATTCTTCAGAGGCAGAAGCATCTTTGTTAATGATAATCGTCCACCCGGTTGGTGAAGGAATCATAAATACAGAATAACTGCCTTTAGCCACAGGAGTGTTTTCAATACTCACGTCTTTGCTGAAGGTAATTTTGGTGGCCGAGTTGGCTCCTGCTCTCCACACCTTTTCAAACGGCACCAATGTGCCCCAAATGGTGCGGCCCTTTACGCCCGGGCTGCTGTAATCAATAGTAATGTCGGTTAAACCTACGGTTTGCATTACCTGTGCTTTAGGGCTGGGTTGTGGCAATTGCAACTGGGCAAGAGTTACATTCACTGTTGCCATAGCAACAACAAGCATCATCATGGTGTTTTTTCTTATCATATGTTTTTTAATTGAGTTAACTGTACTTTTGAAGGAATCACAAAGGTATACCCTCTATGAAGTTTAACAAAGTAATAATAGCCTGCTGTGCTTTTTTGTTTGGCGCAAACGCTTTGCTGGCCCAATCCAACGGACAAGCTCTTGTGTACAAGGGTGCTGTAGTTCATGTGGGCAACGGCAAAATAATTCCCAATGGCATGGTTATCTGTCAGGGCGGTAAAATTGTATACGTGGGCGAAAATACTGCGGGTGCGGGCAAAAACGGCATAGTGAAGGACGTAACCGGCAAACACCTGTATCCCGGATTAATTGCCCTGAACAACATTGCAGGCCTCAACGAAATTGATGCAGCCAAACCAACACACGATTATGCCGAAGTGGGCAACCTGAACCCCAACATCAGAAGTGCACCGGCTTACAATTGTGATTCAAAAATTTTACCTACTATGCTGTACAACGGCATATTGTTTACACAACCCACACCTCAGGGTGGCAGCATCTCGGGTACATCGTCCATTATGGCCACCTCTTGTAACAACTGGCCCGCAGCAGCCGTAAAAACCGATGCCGCGATGCACATCCGCTGGCCCGAGTTTGCGCCCCATACGCGCATGAGCAACGATAAAATTCGTGAGGCTAAAGAACACACTCAACAATCAATAGTTGCCTTAAAGTCTTTTTTTACGGAAGCTGCTGCTTACCACAAAATGAACAACCCGCAACCTCAACAACTCAAGTTTGAAGCTTGCAAAAAATTGTTTAATGGTAGCCAGAAGCTTTTTCTGCATGTAACTCAACCCGATGTTTTGGTTGATGCCGCCCTGTTTTTTAAATCGCTTAACATTGCTGTGGTGTGGGCGTCTGCCAACCGTGCCGCTGAAATTATTCCCTTCTTGCAGGAACAACAATTGGCCGTAGTGGTCAACTCCATTCACCGCTTGCCAGCAGTTTCGCAATCTTCCGTAAATGAGCCCTATGCCTTGCCGGCCATGCTGGCCAAAAACAACATCCCCTTTGCTATTACCTACTCAGGTTCATGGGAAGTGCGCAGCCTGCCCTACTCTGTGGGCACCGCCATTACCTACGGCTTAGATAAAGAAGTGGCACTCTCTTGCGTTACTATGCAGGCGGCCAACATGGCCGGTGTGGGTGATGTGTTGGGTACAATAGAAGAAGGGAAATCAGCCAGCCTCATCATTTGCGGGGGCGATATTTTCGATATGCAAAGCGGGAAAATAGAAGAGGTGTTACTGAATGGAATTAACGTTGACCTGAACGAGAACAAACAAATTCAACTCTACAAAAAATACAACGAAGCCAAATAGTTTATCGGCTGTTTAAATCTATGAGTGTTTTCACCATTTTGTGGTCGGAGTAACTCGTTTCAACCGCTTTGTAATTGTAGCCGTCAAAATTTTCATTGAACAAAATGTAATCAATGCGGTAAGAAGGAAACGGACCGGTGTAAGTAGTGCTGATGCCGATACCGCTTTCTCTGAATGCGTCTTTCATGCCCAGCGATAATTTATCGTAAGCATATGACACTGGCGTATCGTTAAAGTCTCCGCACAACACCAAAGGGTAAGGGCTTTGATCCATAAATTCTACCAATTGTTCCACCTGTCCCGCGCGCTTGATAAAGCCGGTTTTTAATTTGCGCAAAATGGTTTTGGTTGAAACCACATCCGTATCGTCCTCCATTTTGGGTTGATTGGCAAAAGCATAATCGTACTTTTCAAAACGAATGGATACGAGGTGGGTGTTGATGATGCGCACCGTATCGTGGTTGTTAATTACCACATCAGCATATGAACTAAAGTTGGTGGAGTTAGAATCAAAAATAATGAGCCCCTTGTCAACTATAGGAAAGCGCGAAATAATAGGCACTCCGTAGCACTGAATCTTATTGTCAACCAACCGGGCATAAGCAAAGTGATAATCCTTAAGTTCCTTTTTCAGATCATAGTCTTTAAACTCCCCCGACTCATACGACTCCTGCAAACAAATAATATCCGGCTTGTCAGTTTTAAACATTTCGGTAAAGGAAACGCTGGCTGAATTTTTTTTCTCCGGAGCTCCGAAGTTGTGTGTATTAAAACTATAAATGCTGATGGTGCGGCTTTTTACTTTCGCCTTTTTAGGGTCGGTTTGAAAATAGCCAAATAGGTGGTTGTAACCAATCAATATAGCCACCAGAGAATAGAGGGCACTCATTCTGATTTGAAAGCCCCAGTAAAGAAAAAAGAAAATATTTACAACCAGCAGAATAGGATAAGCCATACCCGCAAAGGCAAAGTACCACTGGTCTTGCGGAGACACGTGAGGAGCAAAATAAGAACACAACAATACCAGTATAGCCAGTATGTTAATGGGGAACATAATT
>DATGWX010000021.1:0-2627 GCA_035299275.1 Bacteroidia bacterium | reverse complement strand
TCGTAACCCACAATGAAACCCTCGCTAATCAGGCTGACCGAAAGCTGGTGATGAAGGATGGACGTATAATTTAAGCCTGCAACGCTTTTTCCAGTAACAATAAGTACTCCTTCTGGGTAATTTCTATAGCACCCATCGTTTGCAAATGAGGGGTAATGTATTGTGTGTCCAGCAGCATAAAGTTATTTCTTCTTAGCCAATACACCAGTTCTACCAGAGCTACTTTGGATGCATCACGTTCTTTATGAAACATGGATTCGCCAAAAAATGCTTTACCCATAGCCACACCATATAAGCCGCCTACCAGTTCATTCTGATTGTTCCGGGTTTCAAAACTGTAGCCGTAACCAAGTTCATGCAGTTGCAAAAAACATTGAATGATTTCTTCTGATATCCATGTGTCATCTCTATCTGCACAGGCACGAATGGTTCCTTCAAAATCCTGATTGATGGTCACCTTAAATTTGCCGGTGTTGAGTGTTTGTTTCAGTGATTTGCTCACCTTGAGCTGATGCAAAGGAACTATACCCCGCAATTCTGGTTCGTACCAATACAAAGCATTGTCTTCACCCGGATGTGCCATTGGAAAGACGCCTATGGAATATCCGTACAACATTTCTTCCGGAATAAGCATGGCTGCAAAGATACAACCCTGCCCGTTTTACTTTACCTGTTTTGAGCCAGCAATGTTCCGTTTTCTGAAAGCCCCATAATAGCGGCAAGTTCTCCTTTAGTAATGTTGGAAGGGATGGGTTTCAAATGAATGGGAATGGTACCTATTTTTTGATTGATTTTAGGCAGGTCATTTCGTTCCACATAATACAATTGCTGGTTATCTCCCTGTACAATTAAAGCAATGGTATTTACGGTTGACAAACTGAAAGGAACAGAATAGAACCAGAATGCAGCATTGGCAGCTTTATCAACAACAGCTACCTGTCTCACTTGAACACCTTCTTGTGGAAATACAAATGAAGGAGCCACGTCTACCTTGGCAAACATACGGTACACCTGGTCACAGTTGTATATACCCATGCTGGATACGTTGAATAGCTGGTTGGCCACCTGTAACGAAGAATCACGGAAAGAATAACTTCTTCTGCTTACTACATAATTCTGATAGTCCTTTTTAATCTTAGCATTAAAGTAGTTCTCTTTATTTTTAAGCATGATGTTGTATTTTCTGTAGTGTTTGGCAAAACGCACATGAGCATTTTTATCACGAGTAGGTGCCGATTTTTTAATATTAATATTAAGGTAAGTAAACCCTCTGTGGTTTTTCATTTCCAGTGTGCAGAAATCATCACCTTCTTTGTATTTAACCCGTAAATCAAAATATTTTCTTCCGCTCTTGTACGCTTTAATAAATTCACGGTAGGGCATGGGTTCATCCAATGCCCATTTTCTGATGCTGAAAGTTCTGAGTTCATAAAATATCATTGACTCAGGAGCCTCGGCAATTTGTATGTATTCCACCTCACGTTCTTTGTTGAGAATAGGGACAATGCGAAACAAGCTTCGGTTCTCACGTATGTAAGCAAAATTAGTTTCAATGGCGCGTCCTTCAGGAAATACACGTCTTTGTGCATACACCACGCGGGTTGGTATCCATTCGCGATTTTTGTCTTTATCAAAATAATAATAATTATCCGGGTCAGCATATCGGTCGGCAAAACTGGTAGTGTCGGGTAAACTTTTGCCGGCATTGGCAGAAGACGATGCCGGAGACGTGTTGATTTTAACAATACGATTGTCTCGCTTTGAATCAGGTACAGGGGCCAGGTGAGTCCAGTTGCCATCCCGTTCATTTAGCCGGTAAAACTGGTATCCCCCTTCATCTGTGGGCGCGAACTTTACCTTTATCTCTTTGTTCGTTTTTAATTTCAAGGGAACATTGTTGTTCATGGTAGCATTCACCTCAAACATACCTGCACTTTGAAAGAGTTGTTGTTGTTTGGCTGAATCATATTTCATAGGAATACCGCTGAGAAATATATCCAGCGGATTTTTAAATTCACGGTAAGTAACCGCAACGGGGCCAGTTACAGGCTTACCATCGAGCGTTTCAAAAGCATCGGGAGGTATTATGAGGTAAGATGTTTTTCCGGTTGAAATAATTGTTTCTTTTACAACAGAAATGTTAATCATAAATGTTTGTCGGGGAACCTCCATGCCGGGTAGTGGTGGAGTTAATTGCGGATGTTGTACAGCCGGGTGTTGATTTGATGTAAAAGCGTAGGTAAAATCTCTTTGGGGGAGTTGATTGTTCTGAGCAAGAGCAACGGGGGCGAAGTACCAAACCATCAGTACCATTGCCAGTAACGGGAGTTTGTTTATTCTCATGACTATCAGAGTTTATTATCAAACGCCAGCAGTCAATATTAAATTGTACAAAAATCAAAGGTTAAAATGGTGGGATTCTTTGACGAGTAAAATGAGTCCTATGCCCAAAATCAGGAACAGCACCAGTTTTTTGAATTTTTCTTGTGGTATGCGGTTCAGTAATTTTTTACCAACCAGCGATCCGAAAAAAGAAATAACCAATAGTAGCGGAATAAGATACCAATATTGTTTATCGAAGTAGCCATAGCCCAAATACACCGAACTGCGACTTACATCCACACCTA
>DATGWX010000020.1:0-7455 GCA_035299275.1 Bacteroidia bacterium | reverse complement strand
CCCGCAACTGCTGACCAGCGTTTGTACATATAATCCAGTTGCGTATACACCGCACCGGAATACCCTTTGAACTTACCGGGGTAGTTGTTGCTTCGGGCCACCAATGATGTAACATATATGCCGCTGGTGCTGATTATATTTTTAGTGAGTTTGGTTTTATAACTGTAATCTACTGAAAACAGATTGGCCTTGGCTCCCCGGCCAAGCGGGAATCTGATTTTATCAGCAAAACGGGTAATATCATAGTGCCGCATTTTTAACAAATGTCGTGTGCCGTTTTTTTTCTCGTATGTAAAGTGCGGGTCAATGGAAAAAATACGCATAGGGAACTGTTCCTCGTTACCTGAAAAAGGTTTGTATGCTCCTGAATCTGCGTTCTCCCACAAGTAAAATCTTCCGGCTTTTTCATACAGCACATTGGCATTTAATCCATAACTCAATCCTTCAATTTTCTTTGAACGGTAGCGGGTTTTCACATATGTACGAATACGGTGTTCATCGTTTTGCTGCAAAAAATTATCGTAAGAAAATACGTTACCCGTCCACACCAAATCAAAGTTACCGAACTGTTGCTTATGGGTAAAAAACGTGCCTGTTTGGTTGGGTTGCGAACCCGTTTTCCACCAAATCATTTCCTTGCGTTTGGGGTTCTGAAAAATGGTATGAAAAGTAGACAGTTTGGTCTCGGGAGTTTTACCCGGCCAACCGGTGCGTACGTTGATGCTCCCATTTAAAGCCGATGAACCATAAAGCACGGAGTTGGTACCTTTAACCACCTCAATTTGCTCAGCTGCCTCAATAGGTAAAAACTTCCATTGCAGGTCTCCTGCTTCGGGTCCCATCAAAGGCATGTCATCCAGCAACACCATTACCCTGCTGCCTGTGTTGTACGAATAACCAACTCCTCCGCGAATGGTCGCTTGTCCGTCCACCACGTTTACACCGGGCACACGATTAACTACTGCAGCTAAATCAACTGAGTTGGTATTCACAATAAATTCAGGTTTAATAATGTTCATGGACACTACTTCCTGTGCTAATTTTTTTTCATGCCGGCTGGCCGAAACCACTACCTGATTGAGTTGATTAACTGCAGGAGTGATTTCTACATCAAGCGTAATGTTGGTGGTGGTGTTAACCGTGCGCATTAACTGCTTGTAGCCTATGCAGGTAAACACCAGCGTATGTCTGCCTTGTGACAGTGTGAGTGAAAAACGACCTAAACTATCCGTAACCGAAGTATTTTGTCTGCCCGATTTAACCGAAACTGATTTTACAGGCATCAGGTTATTTGCGTCTTTTACCGTTCCGCTGATGGTCACAGATTGTGCAAAAGCCACAATATGGCCCAATAACAAGTATAGAAAAACTAAAAGGAGGTTAAATCTCATGTCGGGTAGTTTGAATCAAAAATAGGTTTTTTTAGAAGAAAGTTATTACCTCAAATAATGCGGCCTACCTGATATGTATTTGCTCGGATTGTTAAAAACATCACCGGCCGGTAAATGACTGAACTCCTGTTTTACTCACCAAAGTAAGTGTTACCTCACATTAACACCTTTCAACATTTAAAATTATTATTGCATTCCGAAAAATACATGAGCAACCCATTATCGCCCCGAAAACTAGCACACCTGGAAAACATCCACATCCCGCTGTGGTTGTTTAAAGACACCTGTTGGATGCTCCACTTTAAGTTACTCGGTACATTACTCATTATCCCTACTGTAACTGTGGCTTTGGTTATTGCCTGGAAAACCCGGAAGGAAAAACACCTGTTTTACCCCAATTTGGGCGTAGCTTTCTGGATATGCGCCAATTCCATCTGGATGGCCGGGGAGTTTTTTGAGTTACCCTTTCTTATTCCGTCTCTGGTGTTGTTTATTGGCGGAATAACCATCGTTTTGTATCATTTCTGGCTGGTTTACAGAGGAAAATCAGTTCTGTAAATTTCTTTTGTGCCTGCTGCTTACCGCTCTGTTGAATTATTTCATCAGTTATTTCCCTTTACCACAAACAAATATTAATTTCGAACCGTTTTTCAGTATTCACATAATTTCCTTCCCATTCAGCATGGATAGTTTAAAAGATAAATTTGCAGAAATAGCACTCCCTTTTGGTGCTGACTTGAAACAATTTGTAAAAGAGAACGGCAACGTAGTTCTGGGTTCGTATACCGTAGAATCCGTTTACGGAGGTATGAAAGGCATGATTGGCCTTATCACCGAAACCTCCCTACTGGATGCTGAAGAAGGCATTCGTTTCAGAGGATATTCCATTCCTGAGTTAAGACAATTGTTGCCCAAAGTACCCGGTGGCACTGAGCCCATGCCCGAAGGCATTTTTTACCTGATGCTGATTGGTGAAATACCTACTTACGAAGACGCACACAACATTTCCAACAACTGGGCCCGCAGATCCATTGTACCTAAGCACGTATTTGACGTACTGGATGCTTTGCCAAAAAGCACCCACCCCATGACTCAGTTCACTACCGCCATTATGGCCTTACAGACTGAATCTGTTTTTGCCCAGGCTTACCGCAACGGCATCAACAAAAAGGAATACTGGGACCCGATGTACGAGGATGTGATGAACCTGATTGCCCGTTTGCCACGTGTTGCCGCGTACATTTACCGCAGAACATACAAAAATAACGAGCACATTGAACCGGATCCTAAACTGGATTGGGCAGCCAACTTTGCTCATATGTTGGGTTATGACGAACCTATTTTCTATAAATTAATGCGCCTGTACCTTACCATTCACTCCGATCACGAGGGTGGTAACGTATCAGCACATACCACCCACCTGGTGGGTTCAGCATTGAGTGACCCTTACCTGTGTTTTGGTGCTGCAATGAACGGATTAGCCGGACCTTTGCACGGATTAGCCAATCAGGAAGTAATCCGCTGGGTACAATCCATGCGCGAAGAGTTGGGCGGAGGTTTGCCCAGCAAAGAACAAATTGCCGATTACATTAAGAAAACCCTTGCCGAAGGAAAAGTTGTTCCGGGATACGGACACGCTGTGTTACGCAAAACCGACCCACGCTTTACCGCCCAGCAGGATTTTGCTAAAACCTATATGCCCGATGATGAATTAGTGAACATTGTTTGGAGAATTTATGAAGTTGCCCCTCCTATATTGGAAGGAACAGGCAAAATCAAAAATCCTTGGCCAAACGTAGACGCTCACTCCGGTGCGCTGCTTGTTCACTTCGGATTAACTGAGGCTGATTTCTATACCGTGCTGTTTGGCGTTTCGCGTGCACTGGGTGTAATGGCGTCTTTGCTTTGGGACAGAGCATTGGGCTTACCTATTGAGCGACCAAAATCAGTAACCGTTGACTGGTTAAAAAAGAAAATAAATACTACAGGAAGCGCCAATTAAGCGCCACCGTATAAACGTGAAGCCCGCACCATTTAATTGATGCGGGCTTTTTTATGCTACATAACATGCGGCAAAACTTTACTTTTGCACTACAAAGCACCTGATTTGCGTTACCTTATCATGAAAATGAACATCCGTATTTGGCTTACCCTGATTGTGCTGAGTTGCACCCTGAATGGCTTTGCACAGGATGAACCCGCAGACCCGGAAATGGAGGCCCTGCTAACCGAATCTCCCAACCGTAACTTTAAGTTGGGTGTACGTGGCGGATTTGCTTTCAGTACATTTAACCCCGCAGTATTCAGTAACCCCACTTTTGCTTTTGGTATTACCGGTGGTGCCACCGCCCGCTGGAAGTTTGGCAAAATAAAAGATGCTGAAAGAGAAAACTACCGCTTTGGTTTTGAAGCGCAAGCAAACTTCATATACCGGGGCAGCACATTTGACAATCTTGACGGTCAATACAACCGTATCTCACTTTTTTATATTGATCTACCTCTGCTCGGTATTATGAAGTTGGACAAAAAAGGGCGCGTAAAATTGTTAGGTGGAATACAGGGTTCCTATCTGGCCAACTCCTCTATCTTTATTAAACCCGATACTTACAAAGACACCACAGAACTAAGTCTGAAACCTTTTTCACTAAGTGCTGTGGGAGGTGTAGAATACCGTACGGATGTGGTGGGCATACAATTTTTCATCAAACAGGGCATTACCGATATCAATAAAGGGATGAACGCCACCACCTATCCCAACCTGTTTCCAACACTGCGCAACGGCTCCATCAAAAATTTCACCTGCGAATTAACCTTTTCATTTTAACACACGTGAACAAGCAAACCCTCGTTAACCACATTCTTCAAAAACAAAACTACCTGTGCGTAGGATTGGATACCGACATTCAGAAAATTCCGGCACACCTTGGCCAAAATACTACTGGTATGCTGGCTTTTAATAAGCAGATTATTGAAGCGACACTGGAACATTGCGTAGCCTACAAACTCAACACTGCTTTTTATGAATCGCTTGGGGCAAAAGGATGGGAGTTAATGCAAGCTACATTGGAACTTATTCCCGCTACTCACTTCACCATTGCTGATGCCAAACGAGGCGATATAGGTAACACCACCGGTATGTATGCCCGTGCCTTTTTTGATAAAAACTCAGGCGGTTTGGAGTTTGATTCCATTACTGCCGCTCCATACATGGGCAAAGATTCTCTCGAACCATTTTTTCAATACCGCGACAAATGGGTGATTGTGCTGGGCCTCACATCCAATGCCGGTAGTGCCGATTTTGAGCAGTTACATACAGGCGACAAAAAACTTTACGAAAAAGTCATCAGTGAATTTTGTACGTTGGGCACGCCTGATAATTTAATGTTTGTGATAGGTGCCACCAAAGCAGAAACCTTTGCTGAAATAAGGAAACTGGCTCCCGACCATTTTTACTTAGTACCCGGTGTGGGTGCGCAAGGTGGTGATTTGATGACGGTGGCCCGATACGGCATGAACAAAGAAGTGGGCTTATTGGTCAATGCATCGCGAAGTATTTTGTATGCATCTGCCAAAGAAGATTTTGCTGAAGCCGCCCGAAAAGAAGCCGCCACTTTACATGCACAAATGAAACAAAGTTTGGACATGTATCTGAAATAAACTTCGAATCTGCCAATGAACGAAAACCTGCTGCACTACATCTGGAAACACCGGCTCTTTACCTCTCCTGTTCTAAAAGCTGTAAGTGGAGAAAATATTCTGGTGCTCAAAGCCGGAGAACACAACCACGATGCCGGACCCGATTTTTTTAATGCCCGAATAAAGGTAGACCATACCGAGTGGGCCGGTAACGTAGAACTGCATCTTAAAACCTCCGATTGGGAAAAGCACCGCCACCAAAATGACAAACGCTACCACAACATCATTTTGCATGTGGTGTATGAGCATGATAAAAACGGAGAACAAAACTGTCCGGTAGTGGAATTGAAACCCTACATCAGCGAAGAATTGATTCACCGGTACCGCCAGTTACTACTACCACAACACCGCATCCCCTGTGCCGACCACCTCACCCACATTGATGCACTTACCCTTCGCCACTGGATGGACCAAGTGCTTACTGAAAGACTTCAACACAAGTGCGAGCCCATAGAATTGCTGTTGACTAAAACACGCAACAACTTTGAAGAAACCTTTTACATCTGGCTGATGCGCGCTTTGGGGTTAAAAGTAAATACTGATGCATTTGAACAATTGACCACCATGTTGCCATTGAAAATTCTAGCTAAACATAAAAGCAATTTACTGCAGCTGGAAGCCCTGTTACTGGGATGTGCGGGTATGCTACCAACCAAACCAAAGGATGACTATGCACGGCAACTTCAGGCAGAATTCAACTTCCTGCAACACAAATACCGCTTAAACACTATGCCCGTTGAGCGCTGGAAGTGGCTGCGTTTGCGCCCCGGCAATTTCCCGGAACTACGGCTGGCTCAAATGGCCTCGCTCATACACCAAAGTTCTCATTTGCTTTCGCGCATACTGGAAACTGAGAAAGCTGATGATGCTTTACACTTCTTTAAAGTACAAGCTTCTGCATATTGGAACAACCATTACCGCCTGGGCGTGGAAAGTGAAACTACCGCGAGTAAAAAACTGGGTACAACCACCGCCCGCCTGTTGCTGATAAATGCGGTGATACCATTTTTGTTTATGTACGGTGAGCGCAAGCACGAACCCCACATAAAAGAAAAAGCTTTAATGTGGCTGGAACACCTGCCTGCTGAGCAAAACAGCACCTTACAGGAGTGGGCAAAACTGGGAATAAACGCCCAAAATGCAGGCGATAGCCAGGCACTATTGACACTACAAAAAGAATATTGTAACTTTACGCGTTGTTTGGAATGTTCCATCGGACATAAAATATTGAACAGTAACGCATGAATACTCGATTACACGATGCAATAAAATTCTTTGTTGAAAAGAATGCCTACGGTGTGTGCAGCACATTGGGCGAACGCATGGGTATTTCTACCTCACGCATACGCCTGTACTTTATTTACACTTCTTTTATCACTATGGGCTCTCCCATCATCCTGTATCTGATTGCTGCCTTTTGGCTCAACCTCAAAAACTACATGCGTAACAATCACCGCAACACCCTTTGGGATTTGTAGGGGAAAGTTAAAACTCTACTCAGCCAGTTTTAACAATTGTTATTGAGCATATTTCCATAAACAAAAGAGGCCCTTTCGGGCCTCTTTTGTTATTAACTGTTCATCAGTTGTTCAATGTGATCTGCCTCAATAGGGATGTGCTCCATCAGGTCCACACAGCCGTTCTCCGTTATCAGCACTTCATTCTCTAAACGAATGCCTATGCCTTCTTCTTTGATGTAAATTCCGGGTTCGCAAGAAAATACCATGTTGGGTTTCATTTGCTCGTACCGCATACCTACGTCATGCACATCTATACCCAGAAAATGCGATGTGCCGTGATAGAAATAATTACGGAACAAAGGAGCAGAAGGATTTTGTTTTTTTACATCGTCAGCCGTAAATAAACCAAGCGAAATAAGTTGTTCTTCGCACACTTTCTCTACCTGCTTTTGATACTGCATGAGCATTACACCGGGTTTCAGCATTTTTTTCGCTTCCCGCTGTACATGCAATACTGCATTGTACACTGCTTTCTGACGGGGAGTAAACTTACCATTCACAGGAATAGTACGTGTCATATCCGAAGCGTAATTGGCATAATCAGCACCCGAGTCAATGAGCACCAGTTCACCGTCTTCACAACGGTTGTTGTTATCTACATAGTGTAGTATACAAGCTCTTCCACCTGAAGCAATGATAGGAGAGAACGAATGCCCTGTAGCACGATTGCGAATGTACTCATGGATAATCTCTGCTTCAATCTCGTATTCCATTACTCCCGGCTTTACGAACTTGAGCAGGCGGTGAATCATTTTCTCTGATATGGCAATAGACTCCCGCATAATGTCCAATTCATACGTTGACTTTATGGAGCGCAAACGATGCATTACAGGAGCTGATCGCAAATA
>DATGWX010000019.1:0-1760 GCA_035299275.1 Bacteroidia bacterium | reverse complement strand
GCATGATTACCGTGTAATGGCTGTTTTAGACTATGTATCGGAAGGCGAAAAAAGTGAAGAGGCGTTTACCAGAAATGCTGAAAAAATAATTGCAAACATCAATGCAGAGGTCAATGGTACAAAAGCAGATTTTATCAGTGTAAAACTTACGGGATTGGAAGACCCTGATTTTCTCACACAAATTAATCACACCCACAATCAACTGAGCAGCTCACAACAGAACCGATACAACCATTTCAGAAAACACGTTGAAGATATTTGCCGTGCTGCTGCAGAAAAAAATATCATGGTGTACATTGATGCGGAAGAAACGTGGATGCAGGAGGTGATTGATTCCTTAACCGAGCAAATGATGAAACAATTTAACCACGAAAAGGTAATTGTATTCAACACCCTGCAAATGTACCGTACAGATAGAGTAGCGTATTTACATGCCGCCATTGCACGTGCACGAAAGTCTGGCTACCTGTGTGGCATTAAACTGGTGCGTGGAGCCTATCTGGAAAAAGAAACCCGACACGCGGCAGAGGTTGGCTTACCCAATCCGGTATTTGAAAAAAAATCGGATACGGATAAATCGTTTAACACCGCCACAGAAATTTGTCTGCAAAATCATGATGTAGTGGTTACCTGCATTGCTTCTCATAATGAAGAAAGTGTTCAATATGCCATTGACTGCCTGAAGAAGTACAACGTTACCAACCCGATGGAGAAATTACAATTCTCACAATTGTACGGTATGAGCGACCACATCACGTTTAATCTGGCGGCTCACGGGTACCATGCTTCCAAATATTTGCCCTATGGCGAAGTAGAAAAAGCGATTCCTTACCTGATGCGCAGAGCTGAAGAAAATACCTCCGTAAACGGGCAAATGAACCGCGAACTCGACATGCTCAAAAAAGAAATGAAACGTAGACAACATTCCGATGATTAGCGTTACAAAAATATTTCAGTTTGAAGCGGCTCATGCCATTTCAGGCTACAACGGTTCATGCAGGGAAATACATGGCCACGGTTACAAACTACACGTAACCGTAACCGGCACCAATTTTAATGAAAACAATATTCTTCTCGATTTTAAGGATTTGAAAAAAATTGTGGAGAGCAGCATTCTCAAAGACTTTGACCACTCCCTGCTGCTCAAACGCAATACCATCAATCTCTCTGCTACCAAAAACCTGGTGAACAAAATCTGTTGGATTGATGGCGAGCCCACTGCCGAGTATCTGCTGAGCTACATGGTAGAAAAAATAAAACCGCTTTTACCTCAGCACATCTCTCTTATGCGCCTTCGCCTTTACGAAACCGACTCCTGTTATGCGGAATGGGAGAATCGCTGAATACCCTAACTGATATCTACCAGATTCTCCTGTTCTTTTACTGAAGTGCCGTGCGTTACTGAAAAATCTTCCTGGTAATGACATCCTCTGCTCTCTTTACGCACCAATGCACTGCGGGCAATCAACGTACCTGCATGAACGGCATGATGGGTTTGTTGCAGTGTAATATCTGCCGTGTGCGACAATGGTGGCAAACAGGCTTCCAGTTGATACAATTCCTCTAAACCGTGTTGCATGGACACTGCATTTCTGACTATACCAAAATAGTCCCACATAATGCGTTTCACTTTACGTAAAACAGGATCAGCATAAACCGCATGGGGGTGCTCAGCTGCGGTTGGTAGTTCAACCGTTTTGTGTTTGCTTACCGTAGCTGTTTCATTCAGGCGCTCAGCCAATCGTTTGGGTATAACCAGC
>DATGWX010000018.1:0-3701 GCA_035299275.1 Bacteroidia bacterium | reverse complement strand
CGCCATCAATTTCAGATAGTAGCATCAGCATGTGGTAGCCCGATACGGCTTTGTTCATCTTCATGATGCAATGTTAAGGAAGTGATTTATAAAAACTAAATAAAATTTTGTGAACTGATTAAAATCATTCACCTGGAGTGTAAGCATACACTACCTGATATTCTGCTTTACGAAGTTTAGGAGCAACCTGCCCTATGCGTAAGTCTCCTGCTTGTGGTGTGGGTTCGCAGATGTAATATTTTTTGCCGTTGTATACGATGGGTTTTCCTGCTGAAGATTCAAACTGAACAGCAATGGTAACATGTGTGGGGTACAGCAGTACAATCATGGGGCGGTTGTATATTTCTTTTACCAGGTAGAAGAACAAAGAGGCTCTGTCATCACAATCGCTTTTGCTATATAACAAGGTTTGTTCAGGAGATAATCTTTTTTCTTTACCGAATTGTTCCTGATCGGTCTCAAACCCGAAAGCATATCTGGAAAAGTGCATCAGGTAATCAACGCCTTCTTTCTCGCTTAGCTGTTGCACCTGTTGCCTGAGTAATGGAATAAGAGATGAATATGTAGTACCTGATACAGGAATGTTAAAGTAAGTGTCAAAATCAACCACCGGATAATTTTGAAAGATATTCTGCACCTGAGGATTTACTTTTACCTGAAAGGTATACAACTGTTGCTTGTATTCGAACTGTAAACTTTTTTCTGTGTAGGCCTCCGGACTGAAATCGGGTATCTGCGTTACCTTGTAGGTAAAGGCTTGCTCACCTTCAGGGATTTTTACATTCACCTCAAATGCCGGATTCTTTTTAAAATCAATGCTGCCGAAGTCATGGTAGTTCAAGCACACATATTGATTACCATTTTGAGTGAAGTATGGTATGTCGTAAATATTTTCGTTTGATTTAATGTAAAACAATAACTGGTTGCTGTTGGCTGAAAGTTTTACATCATACCCTGACTTGCCCATGAGGAACCATTTGTAAAGTGTGTACTGTTCGTAATGTTTTGCTTTAGGACTTATAGCTTCACTGGCTTTGCGCACTAATTGGTAGTAGAACCAATCGTTGAGGTTGTACTGTTTTTTGTAATTGGTAAGTTGGTTAATGAGGGGCTGGTAGTTGGCACAGGTGAGCTGCTCATAGAATGCAGCGATGTGTTGTTCTTTCAGTTCTTTGGGTAGAGCTACGTATATGCTGCTATCCGTTTTCAGTTCTAATACAGTGGAATAAAAATTGAACGTAATGGTATGTGCTCCAACCTCTGTTTTAAAAAACAGCAGCAACGAAATCAATATTATACCCCTGAATGCCAATGTGTCAAATTCTATTTACACAAAAGTAAATGAAATTTAACATTAAATTAATATCGGTGGCAGGTTATTTATTCACCGGCCCCTGAAAAGTGTACGAGAATATAGAAAATAACTACTTGTTTACAGGGCGCAAGGAGTTATCAGGAGCTTTAATATCCGGCACAAGACGAATGGCTTTGGTTTTTATTTTCACCAATGAACGGTTCATCAGAAGGTTTTTCTGATGTGTGGCCTGGTACTTCGGATACAACAATAAATCAGCATTATGAACATTAAGTACATGTTGGTTGACTAACTTTTTTGCTTTGCGGGAAGGTGTACCCATAATCTGGTTGTTGATAGCAAACCCCATGCATAGTCCGGGAATAAGTGTCAGCCCCAGCGGTACGCGGTAACCATCATTCACCCGCTTTGATGTGCTGCCTATAGGAACAGGAATAGGTACACCCGGAATAGAAACGGTATTCGGTTCACTTACTGTTTTTCTGCGGTGGCCTATGGCTTCGCGAATGGCCCATGCACTACCGGCTGATAAAGCCAACCCTGTAATAACGCCTGAGAAGTTAATGTTAAATTTTCCTACCCGTACAAATGCACCTTTAATCATGGGTTGCAGTACGTTGAGCGGGTCACTGCCACCTAAGCGGGAGGTGTACACCACACCCAGGTAGCTGGTTACTTCTGCTTCGGCCTCCATGTCATCCAATATGAGGTAGTCGGAGCGTTTGAGCGGATCTAATGCGGTGTGAGTTGCATTTTGTGCAGATACGATTTGCATAATGCCCAAACTAAGCACCAACAAAAAAGCAAGAACAATACGTTTAATAAGAAAGAGCATGTCTTAAGTTTTGATTTCATCAAAAGTAGCGTAATTCACTACTGAAAACAAAAATCCTGCACAAAGCGCGAGCTCCATGCAGGATTTGTGTTTTATAACCGGCAATTAAAGTGTGCCCCTTCGGGCTTGTTCTGCTTCAATAGATTCGAATAAGGCCTGGAAATTTCCTTTTCCGAATGATTTGGCTCCTTTACGCTGAATGATTTCAAAGAAAAGAGTCGGGCGGTCTTCAACGGGCTTAGTGAATATTTGTAACAGGTAACCTTCTTCATCGCGGTCAACCATAATGCCCCATTTTTTCAAAGTGGCAATGTCTTCGGCAATATGGCCAACTCGGGTTTCTACAGTGTCGTAATAAGAACCCGGTACGTGTAAAAATTCCACACCACGTTTTTTCATTTCAGATACTGTGAATACAATATCATCTGTTGCCACTGCGATGTGCTGGCAACCGGGCCCTTTATAAAAATCAAGATATTCTTCTACCTGCGATTTCTTTTTACCTACTGCCGGCTCATTAATCGGAAACTTAATGTAGCCGTTACCGTTGGTCATTACTTTACTCATTAAGGCGGTGTACTCTGTACTGATGTCTTTGTCATCAAACGTTACCAGATTGGCAAATCCCATCACATTCCCGTAAAATTCCGACCATTTATTCATGGCTCCCATTTCTACGTTGCCTACCATGTGGTCAATGTATTTGAGACCTGTCCACCCCGGATTGTAGTCTGTTTCCAGCTTCACGTAACCGGGTAAAAATAACCCGTTGTAATTTTTACGCTCAATGAATACATGAACGGTATCGCCATAGGTGTGTATACCACTCATGCGTATTTCTCCGTCTTTGTCTGAAATGGTTTGTGGAGGCATATAGGGTTTTGCACCCCTCGAAGTAGTTTGGTTGAAAGCATCGTAGGCATCATCTACCCACAGCGCAATTGTTTTTACCCCGTCACCGTGTTGGCGCAGGTGCTGAGCCATATCACTTTCAGGATCAAACGGTGTAGTGAGTACCAACCTGATTTTCCCTTGTTGTAATACGTATGAAGTTCTGTCGCGTAAACCTGTTTCTAATCCGGCATAAGCTAAATCCTGAAAGCCCAGTGCGGTTTTGTAAAAGTGTGCTGCCTGCTTGGCATTGCCCACTATCAGTTCCACGTAATCAGTGCCGTTGATAGGGAGAAAATCCTGTGCCTGATTAAATATTTTTTGTCCGCTGTAAGTGAAATTTTTTACGGAGGTTAAATCGGTCATGATGTTAAATATTTATTGGTGTTGATGAATTAAAATAGTTAAACGATTACTTCTTGGTTTTTGCTCATCCAGGATTGGTAGTACTCCGGTAACTCAACCTTGGTAGCCTCGGTGGTAATCTGCACCGGATTAAACGGATCAATCATTACAGCCATTTCATTGGTTTCTTTTTTGCCAATGCTGCGTTCAATAGCTCCGGGGTGCGGGCCGTGCGGAATTCCGGCAGGATGTAAGGTGATTTGTCCTTTCTGAATGTTGTTGCGGCTCATGAAGTCGCCATCTACGTAATACAAT
>DATGWX010000017.1:0-1700 GCA_035299275.1 Bacteroidia bacterium | reverse complement strand
ATGTCTGTAACAGGTTACATCATATTTACTGCACTAAGCCTGATGGTTCTGCATTACCTCATACAACTGTTGGTGTGGCTGGGGTTAACCATCAACGAGTACCATGATCAACCTGCAGTAATTCAACCCAAAGTATCGGTGTTGCTGGCTGTACGAAACGAAGAAGATAACATTACGGAGTGCTTAGAGGCTTTAAGTAAATTGAATTATCCGTCAGATAAAATAGAAATACTTATTGGTAATGATCAATCTACCGATGGAACCGTAGGCCTGCTTGAGCCTTTGCTGAAAAAATATCCTCAGTTTCAACTGCATCACATAACAGAGCAACTGGGCAAGGCTCGCGGTAAAGCCAACGTTTTGGCCAATCTGGCGCATGTGGCCACGGGAGAGTATTTTTTTATCACCGATGCCGATATACAAGTGAACCCGAATTGGATACAAAGTATGCTCGTACGTTTTGATGAAGAAACCGCCATCGTTTCCGGCATCACCATCGGAAAGGGAAACAACTTTTTTGAAAAACTACAGGGACTTGACTGGACTTATTTTAATGCTGTGCTCACCGCTACTACCAACATGGGCATACCCTGCACAGCGGTTGGCAACAACATGGTCATTTCTCGCAAAGCTTACTTTGCCACAGGAGGTTATGAAGCGTTGGATTTCTCCGTAACAGAAGATTATAAACTTTATGCCGCTGTAAGAAAACTGAAATGGAAAACCAAAAACATTGCTACCCCGGGCAGCTTTCATTTCACCAAAACACTCCCTGATTTTAAGTCCGTATTGCACCAACGCAAACGTTGGTTAACGGGAGGCAAAGAGCTGCCTTTATACTGGTGGCTTATGCTGTTTGTGTTCGGTTTATTTTACCCGTCCGTTTTATTTTTACTTTTCACACAACCGACTTTGGCTATAAAATGCTGGCTGCTTAAATTTACATTTGAGGCCGCTATTATTAACCGTCAACTGCTCCGTTTACAGCAACCCTCTGCATTCCTGTTATTGATTGCCCACCAGTTTTACAGCATGGTGCTAAGCTTGTGCGTGGCGGTGTTTTATTATTTACCCTTTAAGTTTGCCTGGAAAAACAGGTACTATTAATATGCAGATTATAGATACCCATTGCCACCTGTACGATAAACAATTTGATGCCGACCGCTCAGCCATGATAATGCGGGCCATTGATGCCGGAGTAAATTTACTGTTGCTTCCCAATGTTGATTCAACAACCCTTGACGGTTTAAAAAAATTGTGTAGTGAATTTCCTGACCATTGTTTACCGATGATGGGCGTTCACCCGTGTTCCATTGTGCAGAATTACAAAGAAGAATTGGCTTTGGCCGAACAGGAATTGCGCACCGGAAATTACATTGCTGTAGGAGAAATCGGCTTAGATTTTTACTGGGATAAAACATACATCCCTGAGCAGGAAGAAGCCTTTCGTTTACAATGCCGATGGGCAATGGAACTGGGCTTGCCCGTAGCCATTCACTCACGCAATGCCACCTACCGCATTATAGAAATACTAAAAGAAAAAGAATTTAATGGTTTACGTGGGGTATTCCATTGTTTTACCGGCAGTGCCGAAGAAGCCGCTGAAATTCTTAAACTGAACATGTATCTGGGCATTGGCGGGGTGCTGACATATAAGAATGCTAACCTGTCCGACACCTTGCAGAACATTCCACTCAGCA
>DATGWX010000016.1:0-3838 GCA_035299275.1 Bacteroidia bacterium | reverse complement strand
TTAACCGCTGGAATGCGGATAACGATAAACTCCTGTGTGCCCACAACGGAAAAGAATTTGATTATCCATATATCGCCCGCAGGTGTTTACTTAATGGCGTACAAATTCCGCGTATGCTTGATTTAGCCGGGAAAAAGCCCTGGGAAGTGGCTCTACTTGATACCATGGAATTGTGGAAATTTGGCGATTTTAAAAGTTTTACCTCACTGGATTTACTGGCGGCAAGCTTTAACATTCCTACCCCTAAAGATGATATTGACGGAAGCCGGGTGTGGGAGGTATACTGGAAGGATAAAGACGTGGAACGCATTAAAACCTATTGCCAGAAAGATGTGGTAACGGTGGCGCAGTTGCTGCTGCGTTTTCGCGGGGAGAAAATTATGGATGAAGGAAATGTATTGTATGCATAGGCTACTATTATTTATACTCGTGGTTACCTGTTTTCTTGTTAGCAGAAATGTATCTGCTCAAGACACCATTGTTTTGCCCCACCCGATTAAAGCATATGTAAATTTTGCAGGAGGTATCAATACTTGTAACGGTCTTGGCGGAGTGCAAGTGGAATATTTTGTGGGCAGACAGGTATCAGTTTTTGGAGCAGGCGGAATTGGTACGTGGGGGCTTAAGATGGGGGCAGGCACAAGATTGTATATGTATGACCATGCAGGGCCGGCTTTGGCCGTGTCTTATGCTACCGCTTCAGGGCTCCAACAACTCAAACTTCAGGATGTGCAGGTAATTAATGCGCAAGGAAAAACTGAAATTCGTTCTGTTGATTTAGAGCTTTTTCGTTTACACACTATTAATATCAGTGTATTGGAAATGTTTCCAATGGGTAAAAAGCACAACAGATTTTTTCTTGAGGCGGGATACAGCATTGCGCTGCAAGGTAAAAAGGACTCCAACTATAGAGTCTTAGAACCCCTTATTTTGAATGAGCCTACAAAACAAGCATTGCGTTTGTTACAACCGGGTGGCTTAATGCTGAGTATGGGTTTTAGCTTTCCTTTTTAGGAAATGCAGTAGCTCGGTCTTCTTGCGCAATGGCTGTTTTAAAACGCTCTTCCTATAGCTATCACATACTTTGTTCCTAAGGGTGAACCGGCTCCTGTGGTGTTGCGCCATAGGGGTACATCACAACGTAAGGTTATCGGTTCGCAGGTAGCTAATCGTCCCCACTTTTTGATGGTGAGCGCTGCACCTAATCCGGCATCAGCACGCAGGTTACTCCAACGGTAGCCATAACTCAGCGGGCTGGTGGCTAGTGCGAAGGTGGTATATTTGATGTAACCGGCATCGGCAAATCCATAACAATCAAACTTGAATGTGTTGCGCAATAACCGCGGAGCAAAACGAACCAAACGATCAAACTCCACTTCTACGTTTGCTGCAGCACCGCCCTTGCCGCTATAACTGGAATAGGCTATACCGTTGCTTTGCACTTCAGGAACCGACATCAGGTTAAAGCCACGCAGGTTTAGTCCACCTCCGTAACCAACTATGTTGCCGTTAAGCGCAAAACTACTTGCTGAAGTTTGATCAAGTATATTGGAACGCCAGAATTTGCTGTCCATCATTTCTTCTCCGTTGGCACCGTCCTGGTACAACTGCGACTCAGGCGCAATGTTGTTGCCGGTGATGTACTGGCCAATGGTGCGGGTACGGATTTCCAGTTTGCCCAAATAGTTGTTGTTAATCACTTCCAGTTTGGCCCACTGGTAATCGTAATCATTGTATAAAGCGGATGAACGTAACTGCAGTAATATTTTTCCATTACCGCGTTTGTAATTGTAACGGTGTTCTGCTTCTAAGTTCAGGGTGTTGTTGCGCATATCCGGATTAAACTGTGCTCTGGCTTGTAAATATTCCATTGACCACATGTGGTTGTTTCGGTACATGCCTTTAAAGTAAAGACTGAAACGGTTGTTGCCGCTCATTTTATGCACACCTGCGAGATTTCCGATTAACCCGTCAAGAAATTTGGTTTCGCCAAACACATACAAGTTTCTATCTATGGCTGTGCTGTAATTCGCTCGGTAGTTTATCAGTTCTTTAGTACTGTAAAGTTCGTTTTTACCTACAGCGGTATTGTACCACACGGTGGTGCTAAAGCGGTGAAGGTAGTTCATGTAATGTCCGTTCAAGTGAATGCCTGCCTTTATACCGTCTACATTGTTGTACCACAAATCGGGTCTCCAGTGCAGGATGTAATGTTTGCGGTCAACGGGTTCGATTACTTTGGAATCAAAACGAACGAGCAGTGGTAATTTTTTGCTGTTGTTGAGCATGTTCACATCTGCTAAACGGTGGCTGGGGTCAATTACTACGTTCTTTATTTTTCCGGAAACAAATACGGTGGCTGTATACGTTTTGTTGAGCATGCCCCAACCCAACCAATACTTTAAGGTAGTTGTGTTTTTATCTTTCTTGCTAAAGTAGGTATTGGGAATAGTGTACCTGAACGTATCATTCTTTTCATTGATTACAACAAAGTCAACCGGCATTTGCATTTCCTCTTTGCGTTTGAAAGTAATTTCGTAGGCCTGACGGCTTTGGTCGTCTCCGCCTTTTACTTCTTTGATTTTTCCCACGCTGTAGTCAATACGTTTGGTGGTTTCCATCCACTGGTCGAAAAACCAGTTGAGGTCAATGTGGGTGTACTGAATGATGGAACTTCTAAAGTCATCAAAGTACGGATGGCATATTTTCCACTGGTTAAAATAGTTTTTCATGGCAGCCGTAAACAGCGAATCGCCCAACACGTATTGCAGGTTGTACAACATGGTAGCTGTTTTGTAATACACGTGGCGGTAACCACCACCATGACCTAAAGCAGAACTGAAATCATCTGAGTGGGTATTGAGTTGCGCATCGTTTTTATTGATGGCATCGGTGAGGTAACCGTTGTACACCGTGTTTTCATCAATGGGTAAATCAATGTCAAAACGTTTGTTGTATTTCTTTTTAAAACTTTTGTAATACATGGCCGACTTAGCAAAAACAGGTGCCGTAGGATTTGTTTTATCATCCGGGTTAGGAACACCGTCAATGGCTTTTAATGACCAGGAGGTGAGAAACTGCGTGAACCCTTCATCCAAGGCTGCCCGATAGGTTTCGTTGTTGCCCACCATACCAAAGAACCAGTTATGTCCCACTTCATGTGCAATTACAAAATGGTTGCCGGGCGAGTTGCCTCCGTTCAAGGTAAGCATAGGATATTCCATGCCGTCCTGCGCATCAGCTACCACCATTTTAGGGTAGGCATACATGCCAAAATCGCGGGAGTACACCTGAATTACTTTCGAAGTAAACTCAGCAATGTCTTGCCAACCGGCTGCATTGGTTTCCTGTGCTATGGCCACGCATTTAATACCGTTCCATTCTGTTTCTGCCAGGCGATAGGTGGGGTCGGCAGTCCAGGCAAAGTCGTGTACGTTATCCGCATGGTATTTCCAGGTTTTCGTGGTGCCGTTGGGTGCTGTAATTTCTGAAGCGGGCGAGCCCACAGGTTTATCTTTAAAGTTGGCGATATCCAGTTTTTTTCTCAGGTCATCGGGTAATACCTCACTGCGGTTTTGCAATACTCCGGTAGCTTCTACCACGTAATGGTTGGGGAAGGTAAGTTCTACATCATAGGCTCCGTAATCACCGTAAAACTCTTTGCTTAAATGCTGAGCCGTTTCCCAACCGAATTTGGCATCGTACACACACATGCGCGGGTACCAGTGTACACCATCAAAGTGGGTGTAGTTGGAACCGCCACTGCGAAACTTTTTCATGCGCCTGCGTTGGTCACCGCTATCGAAGTACGTTTTGAATTTGATGCTGAACGTGGCCG
>DATGWX010000015.1:0-11607 GCA_035299275.1 Bacteroidia bacterium | reverse complement strand
AAAGCAGCAAAAGCACCTAAGGTGCCTGTAGTCAATAATTTTCCAAAGCGCGATTTCAAACGTGTTTCGATAACCGGTATGGTGGGTGTTCCGGTTACCTTCTTTGATTTGGAAAATTATAAGATGAGTCCTGTTTATGGCGGTACTTTAAATTTAAAACTGACGCACTCATTAGGCCTGCGCTTTGGCTTTATGGGAGGACAGTTTTCAAGAGGACATCTCAGCACAGACACGCTCAGGCAAAGAACAAGTTTTGCTGAAATTTCAGGCTCATTGGTGTTTAATATAGGCAACATCAATTTCATCAAACCTCATCGCCCGGTACAGATGTACTCCTACGTTGGTTTCGCAATGTTAATGCCTGAAGCGGTTAGCTTTTCAGAATGGAACGCACCTTTAAAACCATATACCAAAACAATATACTCCGTACCTGTTGGGCTGGGATTGAAGTACCAATTGAGTAACTCAATAGACATTTTAGCAGAGTTTGGATTACGCATGACTCAAAGTGATTCAGTTGATTTATGGAACCCTGCCGGAGGTGCCGGAGTTAATAATAAGTCATATGACTGGTACGCGTTCCCTGCCATTGGTATTACCTATCATTTTGGTAAAAAAGTGGCTACACCAATTGAATGGTCAAATCCGGTTAAATACATGTACGATGATTTGACCATGATGAAGAAAACTGTAGAGGCGCTGAAAATTGACAACGACAATGATGGTGTTTCTGATTTCTTCGACAGAGAAGTGAATACTCCTGACAGTGTAAATGTATACGGAAGTGGTAAGGCAGTTGATACCGACCGTGACGGAATTCCTGATCATCTGGACGTAGAACCGTTCACCGATCCCGGTGCACAGGTAGATGCTAACGGTAAATCTCAGGATACGGATGGAGACGGTGTTCCTGATCATAAAGACTTAGAGCCCGGAACAGATACCAGTATGATTGTAAACCATCAGGGTATTGCCATCATTTCTAAAACTGTAGCTAAAGAATTGCAAGCAGTTCCTACTGATAAAGCTGAGCAAATGTTTAAACAAGTAGGTAAAATAGGTTACCTGCCTGCTATATTCTTTGAAACAGATGAGTTTGATGTGCCTTCAAGATACTATGCCGATTTATACGGTGTAGCTCATGCACTGAGAAACTTCCCTGAAACTAAAATATACATTATAGGTGGTGCAGATATGCGCAAAGATGAAGCCTATAACCTGGAGCTTGCACGCAAACGTGCTCAGTCAGTAGCCGATATTCTATCTAAGAAATTCGGAATAGACCGCAGCCGTTTAATAGTACAAACCATTGGTAAAAAGGATCCGTTGGTGGATGGTAAACGCAGAGATGCGTTGGCGGCCAACAGACGCGTAACTTTCAAGATAGTTGAGTAAAGCTGTTATAGTTTGTTTTGTGAAATCCTCCGCTGGTCGGGGGATTTTTCATTTATACAGGTGTTGGAAAAAATGCCAGATTACTATTCCGCCACTTACTGCCACATTGAGAGAATGTTTACTTCCTGCTTGTGGTATTTCAAGATACTTATCGCACAAGGGCAAGCAATCTTCACTTACTCCGTGTACTTCGTTTCCCAGAATAAGGGCATATTTTACGCCTGGCCCCGGTGTGAAATTATTTATTAGAAGACTTGAGCTGGTTTGTTCCACGGCCATAATGCTGTAACCCTCATCTTTTAGAGCGGTAATGGCCTCTACGGTTGAGTGAAAATGTTTCCAGTCTACACTTTCTTCTGCTCCCAAGGCGGTTTTTCGTAACTCGTTGTTGGGTGGAGAAGCTGTTATTCCGCACAAATACAGCGATTTGACGGTAAACGCATCGGCAGTTCTGAATATAGACCCCACATTAAGCGCACTGCGAATATTATCCAGTACCAGCACTACGTTCATTTTATCAGTTGTTCTGAATTCTTCCACACTTAAGCGGTTTAGTTCAATATTCTTTAATTTGCGCACCATAGCATGCAATTTTGCATCTTTCTGCTGAAAAGAACAACATATTTTGAAAACAACAGAAACCGCTGAAACGCCTTTGATGAGGCAATACAACCAGATTAAGCAGAAGTATCCGGATGCGATACTGCTGTTCAGGGTGGGTGATTTTTATGAAACATTCGGTGACGATGCCATAAAAGCTTCGCAGATACTGGGTATTGTGCTTACTAAAAGAGCCAACGGGAGCGCATCTCATATTGAACTGGCCGGTTTTCCCCACCACTCGCTTGACTCTTATCTGCCTAAACTGGTTAGAGCCGGACAACGTGTGGCCATTTGCGATCAACTGGAAGACCCCAAACTCACTAAAAAAATTGTAAAGCGCGGAGTTACTGAATTGGTTTCTCCGGGAGTTTCTTACAACGACAAAATTTTAGAAGTAAAACAAAACAACTACCTAGCTTCAATATACCTGCAAGAGAAGGATGGTGGAATTTCTTTTCTGGATATTTCTACCGGAGAGTTTTTTGTTGCGCAGGGCAAACACGATTACCTCGATAAATTGTTGCAAGGTTTAAAACCTTCTGAAATATTAGTAAGTAAGCCACAGTTCAGGCAATTTACTTCCTTGTTCGGAGATAAGTTTTTTACTTTTCAGTTAGACGATTGGATTTATACCACTGATTATGCTACTGAAAAACTACAACGTCATTTTGAAACCCAATCACTCAAAGGTTTTGGTATTGACAGGTTGAATCTGGGTATTATTGCGGCTGGTGCCTCTTTACATTACCTGCACGAAAATCAGCACCACCAGCTTGGACACATTGGCTCCATATCGCGTTTGGAAGAGGATCGTTTCGTGTGGCTGGATGCCTTTACAGTGCGCAATCTGGAGTTGGTTAACAGTCCGAATGAAAACGGAGTTCCACTCATTCAGATTCTGGATACTACGTTAACTCCAATGGGAGGCCGACTTATGCGCAGGTGGATGGTAATGCCGTTAAAGGAACAGAAACTGATTGAGGAGCGGCTCGAAATTGTAGAACAATTTACCAGGCAACAAAAACTGGCAGAAGAAGTAGCCGTTTACCTGAGGCAGGTGGGTGATTTGGAACGACTGGTTTCTAAGGTAGCAATGAAACGCATCAACCCAAGGGAACTGATGCAGCTGTGTCGTTCATTAAAAGTTGTAGAGCCTGTTCAGTTATTGTTTCGCACTACTGATTCACTGCAATTAAAGAAACTGGCCGATCAATTGATTCCTTGTCATACTGCTATTCTACGGATGGAGCAAACACTCAGCGCTGAGCCTCCGGCATTAATTAACAAAGGTGGATTGATTGCAGAAGGTGTAAACACTGATTTGGATGAGTTGCGCAAAATTGCTTTTTCAGGAAAAGATTACCTGTTGCAAATTCAGCAACGTGAAGTGCAACGCACAGGAATTACCTCGCTCAAAATATCTTATAACAATGTTTTTGGTTACTACCTCGAAGTTACAAATGCCCACAAAGATAAAGTACCGGTGGAGTGGATACGTAAGCAAACACTGGTAAATGCTGAACGTTACATTACTCAGGAACTCAAAGAATACGAAGATAAAATTTTGGGTGCCGAAGAAAAAATTGCCGCTATTGAAGAGCGGCTCTTTACCGAGTTAGTGGTAGAACTTACCGAATATGTCACTCCGATTCAGCAGAATGCCTTGCAACTGGCTAAAATTGACTGTTTGCTTTCATTTGCCCATGTAGCATTAAAGAATAAGTATTGCCGCCCTGAGGTGAATGATACATTTGAGTTAATGCTCAAAGATTGCCGTCATCCGGTTATCGAGCACCAGTTGCCGGTTGGGGAACAATACATACCTAATGATATCTGGCTGGATAATGAAAAGCAGCAGGTGATTATCTTAACCGGTCCCAACATGTCGGGTAAGTCGGCAGTACTCAGACAAACTGCACTGGCCGTATTGATGGCTCAGGTGGGAAGTTTTGTGCCTGCTACCTATGCGCGAATGGGTATTGTTGACAAGGTTTTCACCCGTGTGGGAGCATCAGATAATATTTCCAGCGGTGAGTCAACCTTTATGGTAGAGATGATGGAAACTGCCAGCATTCTAAACAATCTGTCTGACCGCAGTCTTATTCTGCTGGATGAAATAGGACGCGGAACCAGCACGTATGATGGGGTTTCGCTGGCCTGGTCCATTGCAGAATACCTTACCCAGGTAAAACAAAAACCTAAAACGCTTTTTGCTACGCATTACCATGAGCTCAATGAGCTGGAAGGTAAATTTGATGGGATAAAAAACTTCCATGTAGCGGTTAAAGAATCAGGTAACAAAGTCATTTTTCTTCGAAAATTAAAAGAGGGGGGGAGTGAGCATAGTTTTGGTATTCACGTGGCCCGTATGGCCGGTATACCCAAAGAGGTGCTGCGCAGGTCAGAGGAGATTCTGCATTACCTGGAAGAGAACCGATCTTCACTTAGCGGTAAAGAGGTAGTGAAAAAACTCACAAATCCTGATTTTCAACTCAACATGTTTCAGATTGACGACCCCTTGGTGCAGCGGGTAAAAGAGGAGTTGCATAAGGTGGAAGTAGATGCGATTACCCCTTTGGAAGCTCTGATGAAACTGCATTATTTGAAGAAAATAGTAGAGGGAAAATAATGCCTCAGGTTAGCCTGCTGAAAAACAAGTAGATAAAATATCTTAAATATTTACGGCTACTATTGCAAAAGTTGGCTGTAGCCTTATATTTGCAGTCCGTTTACATAACGTGCGAGAGTAGCTCAGTTGGTAGAGCGCAACCTTGCCAAGGTTGAGGTCGCGAGTTCGAGACTCGTCTCTCGCTCCATCTAAAAAATGGTCATTAGGCACTAGTCATTTGTTTGAAACAACTCTTTCGGTGGCTAATTCTAATGACCTTTTTTGTTTAGCTCGGGTGGTGGAACTGGTAGACACGCAGGACTTAAAATCCTGTGGCCTCAACAGCCGTGCGGGTTCGATTCCCGCCCCGAGCACCATTCTAAAGCCGCTTTCACAGCGGCTTTTTTTATTTTACTCAGTTAAGAATGTGTTACCTCTGTCACTTCATCTTTCTGTTTACAACATTTTTCCTAACTTGCCCGTGTGATTACCATTTACTACAGGGAAAACGATCGATTGGTTAAAGGTACCGGCACTCAAAGTCTTGCCGATATTGATTACAATAAATTGGTGTGGGTTGATTTGAACAATCTTACCGCTGAAGAAGAAGTGTTTATTGAAACGCGTTTTCACATCAATATCCCGGATGATAAACAGATGATGGAAATCGAATCCAGTTCAAGGTATTTTGAAAGCGAACGACTCATTATTGCCAATTCCAATTTCCTTGTGCCCGTGAGTGGTACTTACCGTCCGGAACCCGCTTCCTTTATTTTGAAAAATAATTACCTGATTACTTACCGTAATTATGATTTGCGTTCATTTAACGAGATGTTTAAACGCTTGGAAACACATGCTAAAAACTACTCGAACGGTTATCAGATACTGGTCACTATTTTCGAAATACGCATCGATCTGGATGCAGACTTAATTGAGAGCATTGCGAACGATATTACACAAACCGGCAAACTCGTGAGTGACGAGAAATTGGTAAGTAAGGATATCATTTTTAAGATTTCCTATTTTCAGGAAATGAATATGTTGTTGCGTCAGAATATTATTGACAAGCAGCGGGTAATGCAATCGTTGTTGCGAAGTGAGTTTTTCCCTGAAGAGTATAGCCCGCGCGTACGCAGTATTTTAAAAGATATCAGTTCACTTATAGATCACACGGATTTTGGTTTCGAACGTTTGGAGTACTTGCAGGAAACCTTTTTGGGATTAATTAATCTGGAGCAGAACAAGATTATCAAAATCTTCACAGTGGTATCAGTAATCTTTATGCCCCCAACACTAATAGCCAGTATTTACGGCATGAACTTTACCCACATGCCGGAGATTGGCTGGAATTACGGCTACCTCTTTGCTGTTGCTTTAATGGTGCTTTCTTCTATTATTACTTTATTGGTATTCAAAAAGAACAAGTGGCTGTAGGCTATTTTTGTTCTTCAAAAAAACGTATTCCGTTTTGCTCCAACTCAGCTAATACGGGCTCATAAATTTCAGGTATAACCGGCATGTGAACCCCACGTGATTTTATTTTTCCCTGCAACAAAAGTTTAGCGGCAATGGCCATAGGTAGCCCTACCGTTTTCGACATGGCGGTGTAGGTTTCGTCTTCACCTTTTACCACCAATGAGCTTTTTACATGATGAGATTTACCATTGAGTGTATAACTTATCTGGTGTTGCATCACAATCATGTCGAGCTCACCCGTGTTCAGTTTCCATTTTTCCTGAAGTAATTTTTGCAATGCTGTGGCAGGTGTTGCTTGCTGAATGCCCAGTGCTTTGGGCTCAAAAATGCCCAACCATTGCAACTTCTTAAACTCTTTTCCGTTAAAGGGAATTTGCAGGGTGTTGCATAATTTTTTTTCTGTGGTTTCTGAACCCGAGGGTAACAAGGCATCAATCAACTCTCTCCAGGTAAGTGTTTCGGGCAATTGTAGAGCGTCATCTGTTAGCCCTAGTTTAATCAGGTAATTCCATGACGTGCAATACCCTTTTCTGCGAAGTGTGCCTCTTAAAACGGTCTCTGCCTTTTGAAGTCCATAGGGGATAATATACCCATTAGAGTCGCGGTTGGCATAAGCCTCAAAACTTCCGTGTCCTTTTATTTTTACTTCTTCTGTTTGTTCAAAAATGCGGTTGTACGGAATAAATTTTACCCGCTTGTTTTCTGTATAGGTTGCCGTAGCATTACCCGCAATAATTACATTGCGCGGGTTCCATGTAAATTTATAATTCCAGGGGTTGGTGTCGAATTCAGGCGCTACCAAACCTCCGCAGAATGATTTAAAGGAAGCAATTTGTCCGCCTTTTTTGCGTATTTCCTGCATCAACTGCATGGCCGACATGTGGTCAATGCCCGGGTCAAGCCCCATTTCATTCAGTAAAAGTACACCGGCTTTTTGAGCAGCTTTGTCTAGCTCCTGCATGGCAGGTGAAATGTAAGAGGCTGTAAGTAAATGTTTGCCGAATTTGATGCAGTCTTTTGCAGCTGTTATGTGCAGGGAAGGCGGCAACAACGAAATAACTAAATCATGTTCCTTTATTAACTGTTCGCGTTGCAGTTTATTTTCGATAGAGAAACCAACAGCTACAGCATTTTTGGAGCGTTTTATTTTCTTTTTTGCCAGTTCGGATGATTGGTCGGCAACGGTTACCTGCCATTTTTCTGATGCAGCATGTTGCAACAGGTAACGAATAAGCGAGGAGGAAGACAGCCCCGCACCTATAACCAGAATTTTTTTCATACGCATTCTTTTGGGCAAAGCTAAAGGATTAGATAGAAATTCTTTGAACACAGTTTGCCTCTTTCGTTGTTTAACCGTAAGTTTGAGAAAGCACATTTGATATGAGAAAATCTGTTAGGAAAGAAGTTACCGCAGAAGCGATGTTGCCTGAAGAGCTGAGTAAAGAACAACAACAGGCGCTTACCATTGCTAAAGCCCTGCTGCCTAATGCTTACGCGCCATATAGTCATTTTAAGGTAGCGGCAGTTGCTATTCTGGAAGACGGTACTGTCATCAGCGGAACCAATCAGGAAAATGCTGCTTACCCCTCAGGATTATGTGCTGAACGGGTGGCTTTGTTTCATGCCGGCTCTATTTACCCGCACAAAAAAGTTACACGTTTGGTAGTAACGGCACTAGGTCAGCACAATTCTCCTGATGGTCCGGTTTCTCCTTGCGGGGCTTGCTTGCAGGTAATGTCGGAAACAGAATACCGGCAGGGAGAAACATTTGAAATTATTCTCTCAGGTGCAACAGGAGATGTATTGGTTACCAACGGGGTGAGTAATTTTCTTCCTTTTCGTTTTACTCCCGAGCAACTGAAGAAATGATTATTGAAGCCAACTTAGTTGATGTTCATTCACGGAAAATTTATCCCGCACGCATTACTATTAAAGACGGAAATATTCATAGCATTACTCCAACAGATAAAACATACAACACGTTCATACTTCCGGGTTTTATTGATGCTCATGTACACATTGAAAGCTCCATGTTGGTGCCTTCAGAGTTTGCCCGTTTAGCTGTAACACACGGAACAGTAGCAACAGTTTCTGACCCTCACGAAATAGCCAATGTACTTGGTTCGGCAGGTGTGGAATACATGCTCAACAATGCAGCTAAAGTTCCTTTTCACTTTTTCTTTGGTTGCCCGTCCTGTGTTCCCGCTACATTTTTTGAAACTGCCGGTGCGGTGATGGATGAAGAACAGGTGAAGCAGTTAATGCAACGTCCGGATATCTGGTATTTGTCGGAGATGATGAATTACCCCGGAGTGATTCACGGGGATGCTACAGTATTGGCTAAAATTGCTGCAGCTCAACATGCAGTTAAGCCGGTGGACGGACATGCTCCGGGCCTGACTGGAACTGATTTAAAAACATATCAATCTGCAGGCATAACTACCGATCATGAATGTTTCACTTTGGAAGAGGCATTGGAAAAGGTGGCTTTGGGCATGAAAATACTGATTCGTGAAGGAAGTGCAGCTAAAAATTTTGAAGCGTTAAAACCGCTGTTGTCATCACATGCCAAAAACGTAATGTTCTGTTCGGATGATAAACACCCCGATGATTTATTGTTGGGGCATATTAATCAGTTAGTAGAACGATCTGTTAAAGATGGCTTTGATGTATTCGATGTGTTGCAGGCAGCTTGTGTGAATCCTGTGGAACATTATAAGTTACCGGTGGGTTTGCTGCGCGAAGGAGATAGTGCTGATTTTATTGAGGTGGACGACCTTAGCGAGTTTACCATTTTGAGAACCGTGATAAAGGGGGAGGAAATTTTTGCGCAACAGCAGGTTCGTATGCATCCGGTAAATGTTAATATTGTTAACCAGTTTAATTGCAGCACCAAACACGCAGATGATTTTAAATCCGTGGCTACAGGAAACACGGTTCATGTTATTGAAGCGCTCAACGGACAATTAATTACCCGTCATATTACTCATGCTGTAAAGCAGGGGGAGTGTTTTGAAAGCGATGTAGCAGCTGATGTCTTAAAAATAGCAGTAGTCAACAGGTATGCTGATGCCCCGGTAGCTATTGGCTTCATCAAAAATTTCGGTTTACAGCGTGGGGCCATTGCATCTTGTGTGGCTCATGACTGCCACAATATTGTTGCAGTGGGAACCAACGATGCTGATTTGTGCCGTGCAGTCAACATGATTATCATGAATAAAGGTGGTATCAGTTTGGCTGATGGTATGGAGGAATATGAATTGCCATTACCTGTGGCAGGTATTATGAGCGACAAAAGCGGGGTAGAAGTGGCAGATGGGTACAAGCTTATTCATAATCAGGCAAAGGCCTTAGGGAGCAAGCTGGATGCACCTTTTATGTCGTTGTCCTTTATGGCCCTCTTAGTGATTCCAAGTTTAAAGTTAAGTGATAAAGGTTTGTTTGATGGCAATACATTCAGCTTTACGCCTGTATATTCTTAGTGTTTGCATATTCTGTAGTTTACAGGTTATGGCACAGCAGGACACTATTGTTGCTGAGAAGCGGGATAGTTTTTTTATTGACGGAGGTTTTGAGCCTGCCATCAAACGCTGGCGCTTTGGAATTGAGGGTGGGTATGAGCGTAATTACCGATATTTTACCACCTATGATACCGTCCCTAACTCACCTACCAATTTTAAAAATGTAGGTAACAGAATTCCGTACAACAATTTTCACTTTGGTGTTACTGTTATGTATACTGCAAGTAGCAGGTGTCTTTTCGAAACGGGGGTGTTGTATATGCCTTCTTTTTTTGCTGTACAGAAATACGATGTGCCCATGAAAGCAACTGCAGTAAGTGGTTTTGACACGATTGTTTTCGGAAATTTAAGGCAGGAGTTCAAACAAAACTACCTCTACGTTCCCTTGCATCTGAAGTATGTTTTACGTGCGGGGCCCAAAGTAGATTGGTATGCAAGTGCGGGTAGTGGTATTTGGTTTTTGTTTTTTGAAGACGAAGAGTACAATGTAGGTTTACCGCAGAATAATTATAAAATGGAATACAATCCGATGATTATAGGCTGGTATGCGGGTGCCGGCTGTTTTGTAAAAGTAAATCAGGAGCTTTCTTTAAAAGTTGAACCGGGTGTAAGAGGTACACTTACTTCTGTTATCAAGTCTCCTGATACGGGAAGCTACCTGCATCCCACATTCTCCATCGGGATAATTTATAATCAATAAAAAAGCCCTTTGTTTGTGCAAAGGGCTTTGAGGAGTATTTTGTGACTATTCTATTCCTTTACCAATCTGCTCACGTAGTTGTTTTCAGGTGTGGTAAGGCGTAGGATGTAAATTCCTTTGGTCATATCGGCTATCGAAATCACTTCTTTGTCTTGCCCGTTTCCTTTACGAACAGATTTACCTGTGATGTCAATCAATTCGTATGTGAAATTACCTTTCATGTCAATGGTAAATGAGCTGTTTGCCGGGTTAGGGTAGATGTTGAACGCTGGCGGGGCAATTGTTCCCACGCCTGTGTTTTTGCTTACGGTAACGGTATAATTTTTAGTAGTACCATCTTCTGCTTTTATGGTGTAAATAACCGGGTTGGTAAAATTATTGGTTGTTACACCGCTTATTTGTTTGGTGGAACCAATACTGGCTTGTGCCAGGGGCGACACAGAGAAAGATGCAATTAAAGCATTGATGTTGGTGGAGGAGGGAACGGTTACACTTACATTAGTTCCGGATATTGTGGCATTCGCTGCAGGAGTGAGCGATGGAAAGCTGAAAGAGGTAAGGTCTTTGCCACTGCTTTTGAGTGAGCGCGTACCCTGCGAATACCATATTCCCCATTTGGCATCAGGAATAAGTAAAGAGGAACTACCCGATCCTTTTATTTTAGATGTTGTCACACCGATTTGGGCAACTATCGGATTATTATTTACATCCTCAGCATTAAAAAGTATTTTATTATCCAACTTGGAGTAATCAGGGAAGCCTAAAATAGTATTGGTACAGATTAAATCATCATCACCTGTAATAATGTTTTTGGCAAGTACAGCATTCACATTATTGTAAGAGTCAATGTAATCAAAAGCAATAATGTAAGGGGAGTTTTTGGCAAAAGTCGGGTTGCCTATGCTAACATCCTCGGGTAGCTGAGTATATAATTTCTGTACAGAACCATCTCCCCAGGTGTTGGTTGCATTATCCCATACTTTTATCATACCGATGTCCCAATATTCAATGTCATCACCAAATGGATTGGAGATAACATTTTTTGCATCATAAATAATGTATTGGCCGCTGTAGTCCCATTCCAATGCATCAGCATACAGTACACCCCCTGCATCCACACCTTCTGAAAAAGTTGGATTATACAGAACAAATTGTTTCCATTGTTGAAGATTATAATCGTAGATGTAAATTGATGTATCAACATCAGTGGTAATAGCTGCAAGTTTTGAGGCGTCTTTTGCAATGGCCACATTGTCCCAAATTGTTTGAGAAGAGATTACTGATTCACTTGCTGTTCCGGTTAG
>DATGWX010000014.1:0-1886 GCA_035299275.1 Bacteroidia bacterium | reverse complement strand
CTTGAGTATGGCGGCCAAAGGAACGCCATCTACTTCAATTACATGTATGCTCTCTTTTGGCGGAAACTGCCCGCTGCGAATTTGTTCAGGGGTTAAAGTGCGGCTGGTGTAAATGGCATAATCCCAATTAGATCTGTACCACTCCTGTTCGCGGGTCCAGGCAAAAGCTAAACTGTCGCTGAATTTTTGTCCGTAGTAGCTGGCATTGAGCGGCTCGTTGTTAATGGCCACAATTACCTGTTTGTTATTGAGCACCGGTTCATTTTTGATGAGCCATTCCGTAGCTGCTTTAATGCAGTTACCGTAGTAGTCGGTTTCGTAATTTCCATAAGCACCTTTAATACCCCCTACCAATTGATTAAAATAGACATACTCATGCGGATGATTGCGTACCATAAATGCTAAAGGCTCAGCCAAACCGGCTAACACCATAATGGTTACAGCTATTTTTACCGCAGTAACTTTAAACAGGTTGGCCAAGGCATCCCATCCTGTAGCGGCAATAGCTACCAGCGGAGGGTACACAAACAGAAAGTGTCTCCAGCCGTTGTATAGCATAGAGCTTTTATAAGCAGCATAACCTACAGGAAACGCTACCACAAATAGCAGCATGAGTACAAACCACAGGTTGTATTTTTTGCGTACAAAAACAATAAGCAACACACCTAATGCCATACCTGCAAGTGCCACAATCGGCACTGTAATACCAATGTATTTAATGGTATAGTACCACGGCACCTGAGCCATGTAGGTGCGTACACCTTCGAAAATTTCGTACGAGGTGAGTAAGGTGAAATTGGTAAACTCTTTCAGTGCAAGCAGAGGGTTGGTAAAAGGTTTACTGATACCGAAAGGCCAGAATAATATACCCAGAAAATAACTGCAGCCTGCAATTACAAAAAAGTATTTGGCATACTTACCTACGTAACTAAAGGCTTGTTTTGTTCCGTCTTTTTTCATTTGCCACAGCCACACTAGTCCCATAAACATACCGAGGTAAGCAAGCAGAATTAAACCACCAATACGCATGCTGTTGGTAAGCGCAATGCCACATATCAAAAACAAGATGGTTCCTTTGCGTGGGTCAGGCAATTGTTTCAGAAAACGAATCATGTGGTACATGGTAAAAATGTAACCTGCTGCAAACGGAATATCTTTCGGGTTGTTCATGGATTGGCCGAAGAACTGAGGTGTGATGAGGATAAGCAACAAGGCAAAGGTGGCTGTTCGCCAGTTGCCTATTTCACGTGCACACAAGGCAGCATACACCATAGCCATTAATCCGAATAAAGAATTAAAAAGGTGTCGGGTCTCAAACTTGTCCCAGGGTGAAATATATTCTTCTACAAAAGCGGTGAAAAAATCAAAGAAGCTACCATAATATTTAAGGTGAGTATAAAGTGGTTTGGTTTCATCAAAAACACTTTTGTCTTCACCAAAAGAAGTGAAATATTTGAGCATGTCGTACCCATAACCCATCTGGGCTTTTTCGTCCCAGGTTACTCCGAAGTCGAAACTCAATACAGGCATACCTATCAATGCCAAAGCAAAAAGGATAAAAAAGGAGAACCGGTAAATGCTGTGTTCACTATCCCAAATGCTCAAGGTAGAGGATTTCAAATCAACTATTGGTTGTTTCACATACCAATCCCAGCGGGTAGAAAAAATCTGTCGGAATGCTTGACCCGCCATTTTTCCCCACGCATAGTTTTTGAATGGGTTAGTTTTAAGGGCCATTACAGCCGTTTCTATTTTAAGTCCGTTGAATTTTGATTTGGTAAGTAATTCAGTAAAGATGTTTTCATCTTTATGGGTAAGCTGTGGAATAATTACATCAGCCGCAGATTTTTTCAGCAGGATACCACCGCAGGTATAGTCGTGCATGG
>DATGWX010000013.1:0-18514 GCA_035299275.1 Bacteroidia bacterium | reverse complement strand
TCTTATCAGGAGTTGAGCAACCTCACACCACAGGAAAAACTTCCGATAGTGATGAAAATAATTAGTTCGGAGAATATCTCCGAAAGGTTAAAATTCTCCATGAAGGAATACGGTAAAACTATTGTTTCCTGGCCTCAGCTTTCTTCAGCAGTATTTCTGGGAGGAGCAATAGCTACTGAAGCTTGCAGGCAAATACTTTTAAAACAAACAACACTGTCTGGCAGATTATATTTTGATATTGACCTAGCCATCAAACAAAATCGCCATTGAAAGATCAGAAAAGGGAAAAAAACATACGTGTAAGAGTATTCAGAGCACCTGATGATATTGAATCGTGCAGGCGCTTTGCCGAAGGACATGCGAATGTTTTACGTGACTATGGCGTAACCAAAGTTACCTCAGCAAAAAACGACTGGTTTTATAATCCCGGAGTTTTTGTTATCATAGTAGAATCTGAAGATGGAAAGCATACTTATGGTGGGGAGAGAATCCATATTGCGAATGACAGCTACCCCTTACCCATTGAAGAAGCCATAGGGATAGTAGATACCAAAATTTACCCCCTGGTCGCAGAATATGCCAAGAATAAAACCGGAGAATTGTGCGGGCTATGGAACTCCAAAGACATAGCGGGTCATGGCTTGAGCATTTTACTTACCCGCATGGGAGTAGCCTTGGCGCGTATGCTTGACATGGGTTCACTGTTCGTTTTATGCGCACCATACACCGTAGCTATGGCCAAAACCTATGGATTTGTGATTGAAACTTCTATTGGCAAAGAAGGCACCTTCTATTACCCTAAACTAGATCTGGTGGCCACCTCGCTGGTTATAAACGATGTGCCTTTATTAAGCACTGCAGCGGAAGAACAACGGCAAGAGGTGTTGAATTTGCTGAATAAACCGATACAACAGATATTTGCTGAAGGGCCAAAGGGAAAGGCCTGTGTAAATATTGATCTCACTTTAAAAGGAGCCGCTGCAAAATAAAACTGTATGAAAACACTTAAACTCTTCTTTGCATTAGTATTCAGTCTTACTTCATCTTTTGTTTTTTCTCAAACCGATATTGTCTCTGTTGCTGCCAATGATCAGTTTATTCTATTGAACAAAAACCATTTGCTGGTATTTCAGGATACGACCAACCTGCTCGATATTGAAGCAGTAAGTAAAAACGGGCAAATCTTTAAAGAAATTAAAACGGAAATACCACATGAGCAGGTTTCAACATTTAACTTGTGGGTGAAGTTTATGGCCAGCAACAGCGCACAAAACAGAATGGTGATAAATGTTGCCAACCCCATGCTGGAAAACATTACATTCTATACTCGTTCAGCAGGCAATCCGTTTTCCGCAACTATTATCAGCAAAAATAATTTCTACAATCAAAGAACGTATGATAACCCCAACTATGTATTTGATTTGCCCTTAACAGACACCCCAACAGTGTTTGAGTGTTATTTACTCCTCAACTCCTATAGTGAAATGCAGGTACCCGTTTATTTCGGATCTGCCAAGGCGGGGTACAAAGCCGGATTAGTTGATGACATGGGCTTTGGCTTATATGCCGGTATAATGTTGGTGATTTTTCTTTACAACCTCTTTCTTCTTTTTAGTGTAAGAGATCGCATCTATTTCTTTTATATCGTGTACATTCTTTCCGTTGCATTGACACAAATAAGTATAAAAGGATACGGATTCAAATACCTGTGGCCGGAGTGGCCTGCTTTTGAAAAATACAGCATGTTTCTCTTCTCCTGTCTCACCGCTTTCACGTCTATCGGATTTCTTCGCGAGTTTCTGGATATAAAAAACCTCACACCAAAAATCAATAAGCTGTTACTTACGTTTTGCGTGCTTTATCTTATCCCGCTCTTTGTGGGGCTGGGCGAACAAAAGCACATTGCCTATAATCTGCTCAATCTTTTTGCTCTGGGACTAACATTTGCCATGCTCTTTGCTGCCATATATGTGAGAGTAAAATTCAATTCTCGTCCGGCACTTTTCTTCATCATTGCATGGTCAGCTTTCCTCCTGAGTATTGTTGTTTTTGTGTTAAAGGATGTTGGAGTACTGCCCTTCAATAACATCACCTCATCATCCATCCAGTTTGGCTCCGCTATTGAGGCCATTTTGCTTTCCATTGCACTTGCCGACAGAATCAACATTCTGAAAATAGAAAAAGAAAAGTCACAGGAAGAGGCCTTGATGGCGCTAAGGGAAAATGAGCGGATAGTGCGCGAGCAAAACATTATTCTGGAACAAAAAGTAGAGGAAAGAACCCTTGAACTTCAGGAAACAAATACTGATTTAAGCAACGCACTTACGCAATTAAAAGACGCACAAACACAACTGGTGGATGCAGAAAAAATGGCCTCGCTCGGACAACTTACAGCGGGTATTGCACATGAAATAAATAATCCCATCAACTTTGTGAGCTCCAACATTCGCCCATTAAGAAGGGATGTAGACGACCTCATCGCCATTCTGGAAAAATATGATTTGCTTCAGGAGAGTTTCACCCCAGATGAAATCAAATCTCTTATGACTAACATTAAACAGTTCAAAGAAGAAATTGATTACGATTACATTCGAAAGGAAATTGAAATGCTGCTCAAAGGAATGGAAGAGGGCGCATCCAGAACTGTGGAGATTGTAAAAGGCCTCAAGAACTTCTCCCGACTTGATGAAGCAGAGATAAAACACGCCAATATTAATGAAGGCATTCTTTCTACACTCATATTGCTCAACAACCAGCTGGGAGATAAGGTGAAAATTGAAAAAATACTGGGCAGCCTTCCTGATATCGAATGTTATCCGGGTAAGCTCAACCAGGTTTTTATGAACCTGCTCAATAACAGTATATATGCCATACGGAATTTTAAAGACGGGCATGGAAAAATAACTGTAAGCACGTCTTTCGAAAACGATATGGTGGTAGTGAAAATTGCTGATACAGGCATGGGCATGACCGATGAGGTAAAGTCCAACATGTTTGACCCTTTCTTTACTACCAAAGAAGTGGGAGAAGGAACCGGCCTGGGTTTATCTATTGTGTACAAGATTATTGAGATGCACAAGGGAAGCATACAGGTAAACTCTTCTCCGGGTGAGGGTGCTGAATTTGTTATAAAACTTCCTAAATTGCTTAAATAATATTACCTTTCACCATGCCAAAACCGCATATCAATCTTCTTTATATTGACGATGAGGAGGCAAACCTTAACGGCTTTAAGGCGGAATACCGCAAGGAGTATAATATCTATACCACAACTTCTGTTTCAGAGGCTGAAGAAATTCTTGCAAAACATGAGATTCATATCGTTCTGGCAGATCAACGTATGCCGGTAATGACAGGCGTGCAGTTTTTTGAGAAAATACGTCACCAGTACTCAGAGCCCGTAAGGATACTTATCACCGGATACAGTGATATAAATGCCGCTATTGATTCCATCAACAAAGGAGAAGTATTCCGCTTTATTGATAAACCCTGGGACAATGATTATGTAAGAACTGCCATTGAAAATGCTTATGATATTTACAAAACCCGTAAAGAATTAAGGGAAAGAAATACTGAGCTACAAAAAGCATACGATGAGCTGGATAAATTTGTTTACAGTGCTTCGCATGATTTACGCGCACCGCTCATGTCCATACTCGGAATCGTGCAGCTATCAGAATTAGAGACAGGAAACAGCAACCAGTACCTTAAACTCATTGAGCAGTCTGTTCACAAACTTGATAAGTTTATCCTGAGTATTATTGATTATTATAAAAACTCCCGAAGTGATTTTCATATCGGTGCTATTGACTTTAATAAACTCATAGGAGATATTACTGAATCACTCAACTTTATGCCGGGTTTCAGCAAAATTGATTTCAATATTCATATCAATCAGGTATCGAACTTTAAATCCGACCCCATCAAACTCCGCATTATTCTTAGTAATATTATATCCAATGCTGTAAAGTACCATGATAAAGATAAAGTGAAAAGCACTATTGATGTAAATATCTCCTGCACATCAAAAGAATGCAGTATTATTATATCGGATAACGGTATAGGTCTGAAGGATGGGGAAAAAGATAATATATTTAAAATGTTTTTCAGAGGGAATAACCCCAACAGCGGCTCCGGAATTGGTTTGTATATTGTAAAAGAAGCCGTAACCAAACTGAAAGGCAGTATAGATGTTGAATCAAATCAAACTATCGGAACAACTTTTAAAATATTAATTCCTGCATTAGATTAACAGAATACATGGGAACACAAAAATATACCTTCGTTCTTGTAGATGACAGTGATATAGATCTTTTGATTAACAAACGCTTTATTGAACTGTCGGAACTGAGCAAAGATGTTTACACGTTTACAGAATCACAACCTACGCTTGAGTTCATCAAAACAAATAAAGAAAAGTTAACTGATGTGATATTCCTGATTGACCTGCAAATTCCTGACATGAACGGGTTTGAGCTGGCTGAAAAACTTACCCTTCAAAACCCTGCTTTTGTGGAGAAAAGTAAAATATTTATACTTTCCTCCTCCATTGATTTAGAAGACAAACTAAATGCAGCCAACATTAAAAACATTGAGGCGATGTTGTCAAAGCCGTTAAATATGAATACGCTGCTGTCAAAATTAGAGCCCGTTCTCGCTAAGTAACCAGATAAGCGCAGCCATTGACGCAGCGCCCATCTCCAGTTCCCTTTTGTTTACTGCTTCAAATACGTCTGTTGACGCATGATGAAAATCAAAATAGCGTTGCGAGTCAGGAACAAAGCCAATTAATGTGCAGCCGCGTTGTTTCAGAAAACTGATATCAGCTCCGCCACCTCCTGCTTCAATTTTATCTAATCCAAAAGCACTCAGTGTTTGTCTCCAACTTTTAATCTTCTGAACGTGCGCTGCATTATCCGTATCAATTGAAAATCCTCTGGGAGTAAAACCTCCGCGGTCTGATTCAATTGCCGCAATATGCTTTTCTCCCTTGGTTTGCTCATCGTATGCCTTACCACCCCTTAAACCATTTTCCTCGTTCATAAACATAACACATCGGATAGTACGCGCAGGTTTTATACCCAGCGACCTGAATAAGCGCAATGCTTCAATTGATTGTATACAGCCGGCTCCGTCATCATGTGCTCCTTCTCCCACATCCCAGGAGTCGAGGTGACCACCCACTGCTATGACTTCATCAGGATATTTACTTCCTTTTATTTCTCCCACCACATTGTATGACATTACTTCGCCCTGCATTTCACAAAGTGTCTTGTAATACACCTCTACTCCTTTATCCTTTCTAACAAAAATGCTCAATACATCCGCATCGTTTGTGCTGATAGCAACTGCAGGAATTTGAGGCAAAGAATCAATGTAACGTAAAGCTCCCGTGTGCGGAAAAGTATCATGAGCAAGAGTCATGGACCTTACTATTACCGCAACGGCACCGTACTTTGCTGCCATACTCGCGCCTATGGAGCGTTGATCAACCGCATCTCCGTAAGCTTCAAAAGTAGTAATGAAAGAGGGGTTCATTGGCCGGTTAAAAAATACAATCTTACCCTTAATCTCTTTCTCACCCAACGAATCCAACTGCTTAAGCGTCTTTACTTCTACAACCTGTGCTTTAACACCCTCTGGTCCTGTGCCCTTTGAATTGCCCAAAGCTAGTATTCTCAAGGATACACTTTTACCGTTTGAAAGTATTGCTTTGGCCAGTTCCTTTTCGCCTCTTATCCATTTAGGAACTGAAACAGGTTGCAGGTATACTTTATCAAATCCATACTCTGTCATTAATCGTTTGGTGTATTCAACAGCAGCCTGTGCATTTGCGCTACCACTCAAGCGGTGTCCGATGTTTTTGCATAAATACCTGAGGTTCTCATGTGCTTTACCTTTATTCAGTGCCTCATTAAACAGTTGTTTCACTATAAGTGAATCATTATTCTGCTGCGCATAAATGGGTGCCGCAAATACAATGAGAAAAAATGATAATAGAAAAGTTGATTTTACCCGATTAGCTGATTTCATGCTCCAAGTATAAAAAAATAAGACGAGATAAGTTACCTCGTCTTATTCACTTATTACAAGCACATTGTTTTATCTGAGCAGGGTAACTGTTCCTGAATATTTATACGGTCTTCCGCTGTAACTGGTTACATTCACCTGCCACACATAAACATCTTGTTGACTGTTGATATTCTGATAACGGCCGTCCCATCCTTCTTCCGGGTCATCAGAACTGAACACCAGCTCTCCCCAACGGTTAAATATATCCAGGTGGTAGGTCATTGCTCCGTCAACCACAATGTAAAACTTCTGGTTTCGGTCCTGAGCACTTTGTGGCCTGAAGGCATTGGGGGCAAATACAGTAATATCAGGTTCCAGCAGCAAGGTATCTGAGTATTCAGAAGTACAACCTTTGTTGGTAGTAACGTTCAATGTAACTATGTATTTACCAATGGACGGCTCATAGGTGTAGGTTGGATTGTTTGTACCTGAAGTATCTACATCTGACTTTGGATCTCCAAAATCCCACAACAGCGTTACACTGTCTTTCTCTGCATAATTCGTGCTCTTGTTAAAGAACGTGAAACGAGGTAGTGCGATAGTAGATTTCTTTTTATCCGGTTCAAAATAGGCTACCGGTGTTGGGTTCACTTTTATAAACTGTGGTTTAGTGATGGTTTGTTCACATCCCGCAGGAGAACGAAGATAAACCGACACATCATATAAGCCCTTCTTTACATAGGTATGAACAGGGTCTTCATCCCCCACCAAAGGTGAGGTTAGGTCTCCGAAATTCCAACGGATGTATTGATAGCCGGTGAACGCCCCGTCAAAGAAAGTAGTAAAAGGCTCGCACCCTTCCTGAATAGCAGTAAAGTCTCCTGAAGGCTTAATCTCAATCTTTATCGGCTTTTGTTCCACATCAGCAGGGCATATACCATTATCGGTTGATATCAATCTCACGAAGCAGCCTTGATTGAAAATATCATTTACTCCTGGTGTGTAATGGACAACACTGTCTGTTGAAGTTGAATCCGTAATATTAGAAAACTGTCCTGTGAATTTACCATCTCCTGAAGTTGACCACCTGAATGAATTTGTTTTACTCTTGGTTCCACGAAGGGTGAATGTATCCCCTTCACACAATGCTCCGAGTGGCGAAATCAATGTTACATCAGGCATCAACTGAACACGTATTCTGAGTGAATCAGCTTTCTTACAACCGTTCACATCTGTATAATGATACTTCACCCAGTTGATTCCTTCCAACACATTCGGATTGTTTTGCCTGTTGGGGTTAAACTCAAAAAATGGCTGTGCCTGCCCTAAATTTTTGTCATTAAGGTAATACACTCCTCCCACTCCTTTAGGGGTACCGCTAAATGCAACGGGAGCATGGTTTTCACAAACAGCCGAATCAGGCGCAGTTAATCGGGTTGCAGGGAGCGGATAAACTACCAGATGAACGGTATCAGCAGCAGTGCAATTATATGTATTGGTGAAAGTGTACTTCAGAATATTGGGTGAGCCTTTTCCTAATCGTGTTGCCTTTGAAGGATCAAAAACTCCATTGGTATCCAATCCTGTAACCGGAGGGGAAAGAGTTTCAGCACTCCATGTACCACCCACCGGTGTTGCTCCTGCGGCAGTATTTAAGTTAACCGGGTTATCAAAATGACAAACAGCAGATAATTTACCCGCATCAACTTCAGGTACGGGTTTAATATAGATTATGGCTGTATCTGTATTTTCGCAACCGTTATTATCAGTGGCTTTGTATACGAGGGTATCGTAATGGTTCTGCTGCGCTCTGGTTGGATAATACGTATGCTTACGTGTTAATGGCAAATACTCCAAAACCGGATTAGGTACGTTGGTATTAGGTGAAGGGGGTGACAACCATTCGCTTCCTACACCAAAATTAGGATAAGGAATAATAGTAATAGAATCTTTGTTACCACATTCCACGCGATCAATACCTGCCCACACTATTGGCAAAGGCAATATTACCACATCAACAGAATCGCTATTGCTACAACCAAAACGGTCACGGAATACATACACCAGTTTCCATGATGGGGGATTAGGAGCTTGATTAACCCCTAAACAATTTAGCTTCACCCAGCCAAATTCCTGTTTGGTACTGTCTTTTTCGAAACAGTTTTGTTTTGTCGGGTCACTGATGGTCCAGTACCCATAATCTCCTGTTGTTTTATTTGAAACCGGTTGAACTCCTGTTTTTGTTCCCGGGTTCAACCATGTATCAGTAAGACAGAATTTGACATTTCGGCTAGAGAAAGTGATAGCCGGCAATGGGCGTGTGGTGATGAAAACTGTATCATAATCATAACAAGTAACTCCGCTGTATGTAACACCTACCTTAAGAATATATGCCTTAACCCCAACCTGTAAAAGATTCAAAGGCAATATGGCTTGATTAGAAAGAATTACTGAAGGGTTACTTACCTCATGCCACTCGTATGTTTCACCACCTGAGCCTATCAGAGTATCGATGTCATAAATACATAAGGTATCATCAGGACCTGCTTGTGCCTTTACTTCCCTATTGATAAATAACAGGGCTGTATCGGCATTTACACAGTTAAAGCTATCGGTTACCTCAACAGCGTATTGCCCTGAATCAGGCGCATAAATCATTCGTTCGTTGGCCGTTCCCCTTGGTGAACTCCACGTAAAACGAATGAGGCCAGCACCATTGTTATCTCCCGCATCAAACAATACACTGTCTTTAAAACAAATCCGCCTGTCGGGCCCCAGATTAACATTTGGTAGGGCTTTCACTTCCACGTTAACAGTATCATAGGCTTTACAGCCTAATGAATCGGTTACTTCAAACACACATGTGGTATTACCGGTAGGTAAAAAAGAATATTGAATTGAGGAGTCATTGCCTCCGCCCGGAGTCCATTTATATTTGTAGGGTGAATCACCGTTTGTAGCATACGCTGACAGTTGTACAGATTTTCCGGTACACACAAAAGTATCGGGCTGTGCGATGGCTTTTACAGGAGTATCTACATAAACCGTATCAAAATAAAATGTCGTACATGGAGGTGCTACCAAACGCGCACGTATAACAAAATACCCCCCGTCAGTAAAGGTGTGCTCGGCATATTTGGTGGTGTACACTGTTGACGTTATTGGGTTAAATGCCCCGTTACCTGCATTAGCGACTCGCCACTCATATGTTACCTTTGTACTGTCTATGTTTTGCGTATTGGTTAGTTGAACATTCAGTGAATATTTACTACAGGATATTTTTTGGTAGGTTCTGTTACCTAATGGGCGTGGACGAACGAAAATAGATATTGGTCGCTGTGTTGTTGCAGGCACTTCGCAATTATCATCTTCTGCTTTTAAAATAAAATAATAGGGTAGTGAACTTACATGCTGATCACCCGGAGTCCAACAGAATTGTGCCTCATCCCAACGAATCTGGAACTTAGGAGTATTTGTATTAGTAAATGAAGCCGTTGGAATGCCTCGGTTCCAACTTAAACGGGTAGAGTCATACTTTGCTGGTCCTGTGTCAGTATCCAAAGCTCGAATGCTTAGGCATAAAGCTTCACCTACACAGGCTTGGAACGACCAAGGACCTGTGGTACTTCCGTTCACTTCGATTTTTGGCGATGCATTTGCCGGGCACTGATATGCAAACATCTGCATATCACGTCTGGTTTCTCCTATTTTCACATATACACCATCTATTTTCCTCCACTCAATAACTTTTACAGCCAAAACAAATGTCATCAATGTGGCTGTAGGAGTAAAACAAATATTTCCTGTTACAGAGTCTACATGAAACCCTGCAGGATAAGGCAGGCTAGCATTACCCCCTAAAATTTGAGTCGGCATATTAGCAGAATATGGTGGGATAAATTGAACAGGTTGACCATTTGAATTTAATGGTGTGGTAGGTTCATATGAAATGGAGTCTCTGTCAATGTTATCTACCACACCCATGTTCATGCAAAATGGCACACCTGTACAAATTACTGCAACAGGTTTATTGGTAAAAGTAGGAGAGCTATTGCAGGGTTTTATACATCTATTAATTTCTCCATCAATCATAAAACCTGTAGCATCTGGACTGACTATATTATTAATTGCACCATTGCGACAACAGTCGGTCCAGGTCACTTTTACCCGACAACAATTGGAATCTAAACCTCCCGGAAAAAGCTGTGAAAGAATTATAATCCCGGAGTAAATATGCTCTTCGATACCGAACTGGAAACTACCTCCTTCACAAATTGTTTTTTTATCGTCACACAAGTATCTTAACTGAACAACAGAATCTTTAGCCAGATTTGTTGTTGCCATTCTATTGGGAGAGCAGCCCATAGTATTAAGCGTAATTGGAAGGAAATTACCTAAGGGAATTCCCCTGCAATCTCTATATATGCGATAAACTACTTTGAATGTGTCTTTCCCCAAGCACCGAAACTCCATATCACTCCCCGCGATGTGCGAAGCACGAACATAAAAGGTAGAAAGAATTAAAAGACAGGTTAGAAGTAATGTTCTTTTCATAGTACCCCCCAATTTTTACATAAAGTAAAATTAGGAAGATTTTTTAAATAAACAAGCGTTTGGCGAAGAAAACTATGCTCTTGAAAGTCCTGTGAAATCAGGATGATCTGCCGCGTTGTTGCTGAAGTGTTGTTTTATTACTCTGCCTTTATGTACCAGAAAAGCACCCGGTAACTGAAAGGCATCCCCTTCTGTCCATCCTATGCCGTGGCGCTTTAATACTACAGCTGAGAAGAATTTCCACCACAAACTTATACCTGCAATCTGGTTCAAACTCCCTTTTTGCAAACCGAAAAGTTTGTACCACATGCGATCAGTATCTCTCACGTATTCCAAATCCAAAAGGTTATTCGATTCCAAAAGGGAATCAATTGCTTTGGGTTCATTCATGCTCACCAGTACTATGCGAGTACCGCGTTGTTCTATGCGTTGTTTGCTTTCCTTAATTATGCTGAGTGTTTCGCGGCAGAAGGGGCATCCTGCATGTCGAAGAAAGACTAAAAGTACCGGTGAACGAAAGGATAAAACCGCTATGCTATCACCTGTTTGAGTGTACATGTTCTCCAAAACTTCCTCATCGGCTTGTAAGGTCCATTCTTCGTTTAGCGTAGCCAGACGGTAGGTTTCGTATAGCGAAATAATGAACGGAATAATCCAGAGGATATCATCAAAAATCATTATGTAACCTGCATTGCTGAATTCAATCAAGCTCACTTTGTCAAAAAGAAAAACCAATGGCACCAACAATTTACTCAGTAAACCAAGTAATACCAAAGGCCAGTGTTTGAAAGGGTTGGAAGAGGCAATAACATATCCTGCACCAAACAATGCCACCACTCCTCCCAATAACTGAAATATAAAGGTGTGTTCATCTATGGAATGGCTGAGCAGATTTAAAAAAATCTGGGGACTAAACAACATTCCTCCCCCCAACAGTATATTGTATATACCTGCTGCAAGGAAAAATCTGCGAAGCCATAAAGGAGTATTCATATAAATAAGTGCCGTTTTACTAAATTGTGCTACTTATAAACTGTAAGCTATCGTTTTTGTTTTAGGATAAAGCATGAAACTGCATTTTTTGTGTGTGATAAGCCTTCTGTTTGGCATCTCTGATTGGGCCAAAGCACAGGAAAACTCCCCTTCCGACAAGGGTTCATCGCTTTCTCATGTAGGGATAAAAGCCCACTACGGTTTTATTTTCGCTCATTCACGAGACGTAAGTAATCTGGCCAATTCTTATCCTTCGGGCATTGAAGTTAACTTAAGCAAACGCCTTACTTCTCAAAAAACATGGGACCAGTGCCATTGTTTTCCGCATGTGGGGCTTATTTTTTCCTATTTTGATTACGATAACACTATTGTTGGAAAATCAGTAACTGCTGCTCCTTATCTGGAGCCTGTTTTTAAAATTAACCGGAGCATTCATTTTAGTGTAAGGGGTGCATTAGGGCTTTCTTACCTTAGCCGTCCGTATGATGCGCTGAGTAACCCTGCCAATCAATCATACAGTATACCTGTTGGAGGATACCTGGCCCTGGGAACAGGTTTTCATATACGCGCAAGCGATAGGTTCTGGTTCAATATGAGTGCTCAATACAACCACATTTCCAACGGAGGAATTAAGGAACCAAACAAAGGGCTCAACTATCCGACAATTGCAGGTGGTTTTCATTACTATCTTGAAACACCTTCTTTACCTACCTGGCCCGTTCGAAACAATGAGAGCAGTGACAAGCTCGATTTCAGAGCAGAAATATATGGTTCTTCTAAAAGTATTTTGCCAGGTGAAAAGAAACGGTACCTCATTGGTGGCTTTCAACTTTCAGCCGGCAAACAAATTGGTTTGCTGAACAGCCTGCGTGCTGGTGCTGAATTGACCTTTGATTATGCCTTACAGGAAAGACTTCGCAGAAATGGCAGTAACACCAACCATTTTCATAGGGCAGGTATACTTTTAGGTCATGAATTTCTGATGGGGAAATTTCTCTTCAGTCAGCACATGGGATGGTATGCATACAACCCCTCCGGCTACAATACACTATTGTACCAACGCTATAGCCTTTTGTATAAAATCAACTCCCGTTGGTTTACGGGTTTTAATCTGAAAGCACATGGTCACGTAGCCAACTTTATTGATTTCAGACTAGGGCGAGGCCTAAATTAAGTCAGAATTATTTGTAAAGTAGAATCTGCTCTGTTATTTTTGAGTATCTGCTTGCTACTATGATTAACTCCTTGCTTGACCTGTTTTATCCACGCATCTGTGCCGGTTGCAAAACACCTCTGCTACAGGCTGAATCACTTTTGTGTACGGTATGTCATTACCATCTTCCGCATACCAATTACCACCTTTGGAGCGACAACCCGGTTTATAAACTATTCTGGGGCCGTGTAAACCTGCAAGGGGCTGCTGCATTTCTGCAATTCAGAAAAGGTGGCCGTACCCAACATATCTTACATGCTATCAAATACCAAAGCGCCACTGAGCTGGGTACATATATGGGTGAGTTGTATGCTCAACAGCTATGTCAGTCGGAATTGTTTCAATCAGTTGATGTAATTATTCCGGTTCCTCTGCACATCAGCAGAGAAAGGCAACGTGGATATAACCAGAGTTTACTGTTTGCAAAAGGTTTGGGCAACGGATTAAATAAAGAAATTGCTCACTCCAATTTACTTCGGGTTACAGCCACCTCTTCTCAAACGCGTAAATCGCGCTTTGCCCGCTTTATAAATATGCAGGAAGTCTTTACTGTTGAACAGCCTGAGCAATTACGTAACAAACATGTATTGCTGGTGGATGATGTGGTAACTACGGGTTCCACACTGGAATCCTGTGCGCAATTATTGCTGGATAAAACAGGCTGCAGCGTAAGTGTGGTTACTATTGCTGCAGCCTTGTAGTTAAAAAGCAAACGTGAGTTGCATCAGGAAATTTCTGCCTGCTTGCGGATAATAATAATTGTAATCACTCCTTACGCCTCCGCTTATGCCACTGTAAGTATACCCATTGGGCTCATACTTTTCGCCCAGTACATTGTTAACCAATACGCCTGCATTCAGTTGCCTGAACCAACCTGATTTTTTTGTTTTAAGTGTGTAGGAGAAGCGTAAATCATTTACCAAAAAAGCATCCAGACTCCTGCCCTTATTCTCCGTATTGTCCATGTACTGCCTTGAAACGTATTTACTAATTACGTCTGTGGTCACATTTTTAAACAGTAAAAATCTCCATTGTGAGGCAGCAATCATAGCGGGTGAAAATGCCAGAGAAGTATTTCTGTATTTGGTACTCCATTGTCCTCCCCAGTCGTAATCATCCACATACTCTGTAAACGATAAAATCTTGTTCTCGCTCAAGGTCAGGTTTCCGCTCCACTGAATTTTTTTAGTTACGTTTACTGAAGCACTCAACTCTATACCGGTACGATAACTCTCCGGTACGTTCAAGCGGGTATACGCGCCTACATCATTTATCTTTCCCGAAAGAATAAGTTGGTTGCGGTAATACATCAAATAATAATTAACCTGTAATGATGCCCGCTGCCAGTTTTTTCTCCAGCCCAGTTCCATGTTCTGCAGTTGTTCAGACTCCGGTCTGCTGGATGGGGTTGAGTTCACAAAATCATTGCGGTTGGGCTCTTTGTTGGAAACGGCCAGTGTTAAATATACATTACTGGAATCACTTATTGAATATACTATCCCGGCCTTCGGATTAAAGAAATTGAAACGTGCATTTTGTTGAACATTATTCAGATTCTGGTCATATCCCAAGAACGAATAATCAACGTAACGGTATTGCAAGTCTGCAAATGCGTTCCATTTCTTGCCTAATTCACGGTTGTATTTGGTATAAATATTTGCATCCGTTTTATACCCATTGTTACGGTAGTACTTATCACCGATAAAACTGTTGGAAGCAAACTGCGACCAGATAACTTCACCAAAGTGACGTCCTTCATAATAACTTGCTCCCCCCCCTGCAATAAATGTGCTTTTGTTATCGGGCTCATGTGTAACGGAAAAGGTTGCTCCGTAAAAATCATTGTCCAGCCAGCGCCTGCGAACCAAATCGGTTGTTGTAATGGTATCTGCACCAATAATTACATCCTGTAAATGGTAATCTGCAAAACCTTCGCCCTGCTTGTATTCTTCATAATACCCGCGTCCGTACGTGTAGTGCAATGCAGTATTCAGGGTGGTTTTTTTGCTCAGCTGATAACTGTACAATAACTGGTAATGATCCTGTTGGTAATTGTCTGTTTGGTTTTTGTAAGTGAACTCGTTGTAAGTGCGGTTGGTGTCGAGCACATCTTCCGCAATTCCGTTCCACGCCTGATAGGTTTTCTCTGCACCGCTGAATGAAACCAGCCGCAGAATACTTTTTTCGGTATAACGTCCTGCTGAGAGATAATAAGATTTTAAATCAGAAGAAGCCCGGTCAATAAAACCATCGGAAGTAATTTTGGATAATCTTCCGTCAATGGTCCAGCCTCCGTTTAACCAACCTGTACCAAATCTCACGGTGTTTTTAAATGTGTTGAAAGAGCCCGCTGCGGTAGCATATTCAGCATATGCTTTAGGATGCAGGGCGATGGTTTGCATGTTGATGCTACTCCCGAATGCGGCTGCACCATTGGTACTGGTACCCACACCACGTTGTATCTGCACCTGCTCCACTGATGAAGCAAAGTCGGGTGTGTTTACCCAAAATAATCCCTGCGATTCAGCATCGTTTAACGGAATACCGTTGATGGTAACGTTGATGCGGGTTTGGTCAACCCCACGAATGGTGATGCCCGTGTAACCCACGCCTGCTCCTGCATCTGCATTGACCACGGTTGAGGGAGTGAGTCCGAGCAATACCGGCATATCCTGACCAAAATTCCGTTCATTCAATTGCTCCCTGTTGAGGTTGGTGAAGGTTGTTGCCGACTTGTCTTTAGCACGAATACCACTTACAATTACTGCATCACTGAGCAGAGCTGCCCATTCCAGTCGGTAATTTTTTTGCATGCTTTGTGCCAACTCAATGGTGTCTGACAAGGTTTTGTATCCCACATAAGTAATGTTGAGTACATACCTTCCTGTTTCAGCAACAGTAAAAGAAAATTTTCCCTGCACATCGGTAAGTGTGTTTTGTGCGGTTTTGCCTGACGAGGAAAGCACCACAGTGGCATCTGCCAGCGGTTGGCTGCTTGCACTGTGTTGAACTGTACCACTCAAAACAAATTGTGCATGAACATTTCTGCCGGCAAAAAACAGCAGAAGAAAAAAGATAGCATAAGAACGCATAAAACTAAAACATTAAAGGTTAAAACAATGCAACTGCCCGGGCTGACAGCCGCGTGAATTAAACCCCCTTTTGTTCAGATGGAAAACACGTACGGAACGTAAGTGTTTCGCTTCTTTCCCATTCGCAGGTATTATCCTGTTCAGGTTCAAAGGGTGTAATCTCAGCCGTATTGGTGGTAATATTAACTACCACTTTACAGCACCCCCAAGATTAATTGGACCTCACAAAGGTAAATAGAGTTTTGGAATGGGCAAGCGGTAATTTCAATCATTGGTCAGACACAAATCATACGTCTGACACCTAAAACTATTTTACTCTATCCCTCAACAAAAAGTTTTGGCGGTAAGTAAGAAAAAGGGAATACGAATATTCAAACAACGAAGCCTGCATATCGTAATACGGCTCTAAACGAAAGTGCGCGTAAAAGTTATCGAACAGTTTTTTGTCCCACAACAATCGAACGAAAAGTAAGTCTCGTTGTTTTTGCGAGTACGATTCTCCAATAGCCGAATAGTTTTGATACAAGGGATTTCCTTTAGATGAATAAAAATCTGTTCCGCTCCAATAGGTTAACATCAGATCAACCTGGTGTTTTGATTTGAACAACAGGTTACCCATTAGGGCATCTCCGTTTTTATACAACTGTCCCGGGTTAGGTGATAAATCAGTATACGTAACATAATATACTTCGGCACGTGTTTCTTTAACAAATGCGTTGGGGTTGTTTTTCTTTTTTACACTTACGCCTATGGCTGCATTGGCAAAGGTGGTGAGGTTCTTGGTGGTGAGGTTAATTTGTCCTCCGTTGTGGTTGAGGTACCCTTGCAAAGGCAAATCAATGTTCCACCGTTCTTTGTTAAGCAGGTGGATTTTACCAGAATAACCTGCAGTAAATTCTTCCTGTGTGCTGTCACCACGTGCAATGTATTTTTCCCAATTGATAAATAAATCGTGAGACAGTTTGTTGCTGTTGTGCAGCCATTGTACTCCGTACTCATTGCGGTGAGTAATTAAACGTTCGTAGTCATAAATAGCATCTACAAAACTGTGGTTGATAGTACCGGCTATGTTACCAAACAGAAAAGTATTTTTATGATTGGCTGTTTCCCATTTTACTGAAAAAGTAGGCTGCAGCTCCAGCTTTTCTTTGCCAAATGTTTGGTCTATCCAAATACCACCCTCCACTCGCAAACGGGCATTGGGCGAAAAACTCAGCTGCGGGTTAAACTGGTTACCGAACAGCGTGTACCCGTCCCATATTTGGTTAAAGTATTCATGGTTTCTAAAGTAACTCAGGCTGTTAAAACGTAGTTCGATTTTACCGGAATCAGCTGCATTAATTTCCTGAGGCTCATTTACAGAATAAGTATCGTACTGCGCAGCCACCGGTTGCAGTGCTGCAAAAACAATAAAAATGAAAAGCCCGAAGTGCCTCATGCCTCAAAGATAAGGCTTCGGCTTAATTGTGCAAGCGGGCTTAAACCGCCACAGGTGCTTTAATGGCAGGATGCGGATCGTAATTCTCTAAAGTAAAATCGCTGTACTGAAAATCGAAAATACTTTTTACATCGGGGTTAATGCGCATGGTGGGATAAGCCCGCGGCTCACGGCTCAATTGCAGTTCCACTTGTTCAAAGTGATTGGAATAAATGTGTGCATCACCAAAAGTATGTACAAAATCTCCGGGTTGCAATCCGCACACCTGCGCCATCATGAGGGTAAGTAAAGCGTAGGAAGCAATATTAAACGGCACTCCCAAAAACATATCTGCACTGCGTTGGTACAACTGGCAACTTAACTTTCCGTCAGCCACATAAAACTGAAAAAAAGCATGGCAGGGCATCAGCGCCATTTTAGGTAAATCGGCCACGTTCCAGGCACTCACAATCATTCTGCGGCTGTCGGGATTCTTTTTAATGGTCTCCACTACTTCCGTCAACTGGTCAATGTGTTTCCCATCTGGCGATGGCCAACTGCGCCACTGGTAACCATAAACCGGACCCAGATTTCCGTCCTTATCGGCCCACTCATCCCAAATGCTTACCCCGTTATCAGTAAGAAATTTCGTGTTGGTTTCACCCTTAATAAACCACAGCAACTCATAAATAATGGACTTGAGGTGCACTTTTTTGGTAGTTACCATAGGAAAACCGTCCTGTAAATTAAAGCGCAACTGCGCCCCGAAAATGCTTTTGGTGCCGGTGCCGGTGCGGTCGCTCTTCAACGTTCCGTTTTCGTATATGTGGCGAAGGAGGGTTTCGTACTGATTCATAATAATGTTCCGAAATTGGGGAATTCGGGGATAAAAATGGCTGCTATGTTTTCAACAGGTAGTTAAAATCAAAATACTGCTTATTTTTGCTCACTTGAAAATTGAAAAAATATTATGGCAGAAGTAATACGCATGCCCAAAATGAGCGACACCATGACCGAAGGTGTGATTGTTGCCTGGCATAAAAAAGTGGGCGATGCCGTTAAATCAGGCGATATACTGGCTGAAGTGGAAACCGACAAGGCTACCATGGAGCTGGAAAACTATGTGAAAGGAACGCTTTTACACATTGGCATCGAAAAAGGACAATCAGTTCCTGTCGATTCCATTATAGCTGTAGTGGGCGCTCCGGGGGAAGATATATCCGCCTTATTATC
>DATGWX010000012.1:0-7235 GCA_035299275.1 Bacteroidia bacterium | reverse complement strand
GTTTGCAGGGCATGTTTTACATAATCAATAGCAGGAGAATGGTCATCCGCCAGTTCAGCAGGGCGTTGAATGGGAGTTACTTCAGGGTATTGTGCTGCTATATTCAATACCTCAGCGCTGTCAGAACTTACTGCAACATGTGTGAGTAACTTTGATTTCAATGCTGCTTCAATGGAATATGCTACCAATGGTTTACCCAGCAGTGGCTTTATGTTTTTGCCCGCTACTCGTTTTGAACCTGCACGTGCAGGAATAATTCCAAGAATTCTAAACTGCTTTTGCATGTAAGTATCGAATGATTTGCTGTGCAATAAATAATTCGGTTTTTTCAAATGACTCGTAAGTGTTGCCACCGATGTGCGGGGTGAGCAACAGGTTATGGTGCTCACGGGCATAAGTGGCTAAAATGTTGGAAGCATTGTACGAGAATTCATCTTGAATTACATCCAGCGCTGCGCCTTTCAACAGGCCTTTGTCGAGAGCGTTTAACAGCGCTGTTTCCTTCACAATGCCTCCACGGGAAGTATTGATGAAATAACCGTTACCGGTGCAATGCTCAAAAAAATCTGAATCAATCAGGTGATGGTTTTCTTGAGTGTAATTAACGTGAACAGATATGATGTCACATGCAGCAATGTCGTTAAGCTGCTTTACGGGTTGTGCCACCTCGCTGCTAATGCTGCGGGTGTCGTAGTAATAAACGTCACAACCAAACGCTTTGAAATAAGAAGCAGTAATTTGTCCCAAGCGGCCCATACCAATTATACCCACTTTTTTCTTGTAGAGCTCATGGCCCCTGTACAAGTCCCGTTGCCAGTTGCCTTGTTGTGCATCCCGTGTGGCTGCGGGTAAATGACGTAAAAGAGCCAGTGTGAGGGCAAGGGTATGTTCAGCGGTGGCACGCACTTCTTTAAGAAATTCGTATTCACCACGCAGGCAGATAATTTTTATTCCTTTGGCAGTGCAAGCCGCTTCATCAATATGGTCAATGCCGGTTACTGGTGTGGCAATAATTTTCAGTTGTGTACTGCTTTCAATTAATTTCTTGTTCAGTTTAAAACCCAGCCGGAACCAGAACACATCGCAGGAATTAAAAATCTCAGGCAATTCTTCTGCTGTACAAGAGGCCATTTCTACTTCGGCTACTTCCTGCAGCAATTGCAGCACCTTGGGAGAAAAGTCCTTGTCTTCAGCTATACGTATTTTGAATTTTATGCTCAAGCAGTAATATTCTAGTAGGTAATTGTTTTATGAAATCTTAACGGCAATTCGGCCATTAGTTTGGCAATTTTTTCACCGGCATCACCACCACCGTATGTGTAGGAACGTTCAGGACGAGGGGAGTTGAACCAATGATTGATGGCCTGTTTAATTTCACTCTTGTTGTAGTCCACATCTTTTACATTAGTTCCTCTGGCACGTTTGTTCTGTCGGGACCCGATGTTAACAACAGGAACACCCAGGTAAGCACACTCGCGTATTCCTACACTGGAGTTACCTACCAAACATTTAGCGTTGAACAGGAGTCTGAGGAAGTCTTCACCTTCCATATTTTTAAAGAAGTGAATATTTGTTTGTTTGTTTTCTTCTCTGAATGTTCTTATTCCTGCTGATGTTCCGTCCGCTCCTGCATCTACATTTGGCCAAAACCACAATACAGGGACTTCCATATCTTTAATAGCCTCTAATGTTTCATTAATGTGTTTTCTGCTGTCGGTGTATTCCGTAGTTACAGGATGTTGCATTACCACAATGTATCCATTGCTCAGGTCAGGGTGATTTCCAACGCCTCCGTATTTTTTATAGGGGTCAAAGTTCAAGTCAGTACTTTTCATTACTAAATTGGCCAAGTCTATCGAAGGGCAACCCGTGTTGAATACTGATTCTTTTTCTTCTCCCAGTTTCAATACCCTTTCGTAAGCATCTTCAGAAGCTACAAAGTGATAATCGGCCAGTTTAGTAATGGAGTGTCTTACCTTTTCATCAATGTTTCCGGTCACTTCCCCTCCTTGTATATGAACAAGAGGAATATTCATGTAAGCAGCAGAAATTGCAGTGGCCATAGTTTCAAATCGGTCAGCAATTGTCACTACCATATCCGGGCGTAAGTTGTCGAACATGGTGGAAAGTTCCAGAATACCAATGCCGGTTGTTTTGGCTGCAGCGGTGAGGTTTTCACCTTCCAGTACATTGAACACCTTACCGGTTATTTTGAATCCGTCTTTTTCAATGTAGTTCACAGCTGTCCCGTATCTGTCCAGCAAGGCTGAAGCCGCTACTACCAGTTGCAGTTCTAAATCAGGATGATTTTGTATGGCAGTAAGCGCGGTTTTAATTCTGCTGTAACTGGGTCGGGCAGTTATTACCACACATATTTTTCTTTTAGCTGACATGGGTATTTAATTAATGTACCAGTCTTTTTTTATTTATATCAGAGTAAAATGCTCTTGTTTGTTGAATGATTATCTGTCATTCTCGCATCTTTCCTCTCCAGTCTTTCCTCTCACATCTTTCCTCTCAGTCTCGTCTCTCAAATCTTTCTTCTCTAGTCTTTCCTCTCACATCTTTCTTCTCAAGTCTTCCTTCCCTCTATACAAAGTCTTCCTCTTTCAAAAAATCCCACTGTTGTTTTGCTTTAGTGAGTTGTTTCCCGATAAGGCTGCGGAAGTTTCTGGCAGGTATGCCCATGCTCCCGGGCTTTTTAGATTCCAGATCAGAGATGGAAATAATATGTCCTGCAGGTAGTGCTTTATTGACGGCCAAACTTTTTCCGAAGAGTGTTTTTAACTCGGAGAAATGACTGCTGTCGTGTTTCTGATGCGGAGCATGCAGGGCAGCATTTATTTGACGAACACCTTTTACCAGTGTTTCGGTTTGTGCTACAGTTAAAGAAGCTTTCGCATCAGGGCCGAACATTTCTTTATCAAACACCGCATGGAACTCCAGAATTTCGGCACCCAGTGTTGCTGCAGCAAGGCAGGCATAAACGTCAGCTGAATGATCGGAGAAACCTACGGGAATGTTGTAGCGTTCTTTCATTTCGGCCATTACCCCCAGGCCCCATTGCTCGGGCTGAGTAGGGTAGGCGGTAGTGCATTGCAGAATGGAAAGTGGGTTGCCGAAAGGTTGCAAAAAAGCGATGGTATCATCCAACTCATTCCAATCACTCATGCCCGAAGAGAGGATGATGGGTTGACCAGTTTTTGCAATGGCTTCCAGCATCAGGTAATTGGTGAGTTCGCCTGAACCTATCTTGTAGCGTTTCACCCCGATTTTTTTAAGCAGTTCAACAGCGGCTACCGAGAAAGGAGAGGAGATAAACTCCACACCCTTATCATCGCAGTGTTGTCTAAGACCGGCCCACTGTTCGGGTGTAAACTCCATACGTTTCCAGTAATCAAAACGTGTGTTATCTTCATAGCTGAATTTAACGCGAAACTGTTCCTCGCTGCTGCTTTCGGCCTCGGCTATGTGAGTTTGGAATTTAACCGCATCCACACCAGCTTTAGCCAAGGCATCAATGTAGGAGTGGGCAATGCCCAAACTACCTTCATGCGCCTGTGCTATTTCAGCTATAATGAATGTGCTTTTCATTACCAGATATTCTCGAGGTCTTCTTTGGTGTAGGTATGGTTACGTGTGTCAAACACTGAGTCGTCTTTGTTCTTCAGGCGCAAAGGATTTTTAGCGCTTAAACGGAACAGCAGGGAAACAGGGTAAAGGAACACATAAAACACAATGGCCAACAGTATGCGGGTGTTTATCCATCCCAATACGAGGGCAATTTTGTTCCATATCCACAGGATAAGGTTCGCTATCGAAGTGCTCAACAATGACAATACACCTACTCCTAAAGAGATGTACAGCAGCACCTGCGATTTAAAAATGAAGTGCAGCACCAGGAATCCTACTACAATAACGAGCAGGCTTTTGATGTTGTCGGCTTCAGAGGGTTGTTTAGCTGAATTGCTCATGTGATTAAAATAAGGTGTAAATAAATGGTGCAATGGCAGAGCCTCCGCCTATAACAATAAGCAGGCCGAGCAGCAGGAGCACTAAAATTATCGGTACAAGAAAAAACTTTTTTCGTTGTGCGATAAAATTGAATAAGTCTTTAAGTAAGTCCATATCTGATTTTATTTAGAGGTTATAAATCGGGTTAAGGTGTCGGCTACCAATTGATGTGCATAGGCATTCCAATGGAAGTCTTCCGGTGTATTAAATACTTGTTTGTTTTTTTTGTATTCGCGTTCAAAAAGGTAATTGAGGTCAATGCCCCACATGGCATATTTTTGTGCGGCCTGCATGCTCATATCATTCATGTAACACACATTGCATTCATTGAGCTTGTGGTCGTAAATGTCATAGCGGGAACCGTCAATCATTAACAAAAACTGTTTGTCGGGAAACTCCGCCTTAAGTGAAGAGCAAATGTAATCTACTGCTTTTTGTATGGCTGCCTTGTTATTCAAAATGGCATTCACATCAATATTGGCGTTAAAATTTTTTGGTTGCTCAACAGGTTGCCATTTGGCTTTTAATGCCTGCCAGGTTTCCTGTATTTTAATGTTGAATAGCAGGTAGCGGACAAATGCACTGCGTTTGAATAACCTGCGCATTCTGGAAACCTGATAAGGTTGTGCAGGGATTTCCGTTACAGAACTGTCGGTGTTAATTTTTAAGGTATGATACACCGGGCTAATGGATTTCCCCTCGAGGCTTTCATCAAAATCATTGTGAATAAGGTTAATGATGAAGATATCGGGGTTATAGTTTTTAGCGGCATACCTGCACATTTGCAAGTACTGTGAAAACGGAGAACCTGAAATGCCGAAAGAATATACCTGATAATTTTTTCCGAGTTGTTCATTCAGGCGAACTGCAAACATTTCGGTGTTGTTTACATTAAGTGCTTCAACATACGAGTCTCCGATAACTGCAATACGTTTTACACCGGCTGTTTTTTCAGTGGTGTAATCGTAAGGGCTGTTCCAGCCCGCATTGTTGATGCTCCAATGGTATCGGTGTTCAGCCAGCTTGCCTGTTGAGAATATACCTTTAGTGTTTTTTGCATTGTTGAAACGCAATACCTGTTCTTTTTCATCAAACATGTAATCGGGCTGGTTGGCCGCAGGAATAATGAAACGGAAAACCAGTTCCAATAACAGGAACATAAATACCAATGAAGGCAAGGTAACAAAAAGGATGTTTTTTAAAACGGCTTTCATGAGGGGTTAATCCAGTACAAACTCTTCTTTCCAGTTGTCGGTTTTGGTCCACTCGGGTTGTTCTGTTTTTTTGAACAGGTAATTACCCACTACCAGAACATCCATCTCTGTGCGCATAAAACAACGGTAAGCATCTTCAGGCGTACACACGATAGGCTCACCTCGTACATTGAAAGAGGTATTCACAATTACCCCATACCCCGTTAGCTTTTTAAACTCACTAATGAGCTCATGGTAACGCGGGTTGGTTTCTTTGTGTACGGTTTGAATTCGTGCAGAGAAATCAATGTGTGTGATGGAAGGTAAATCAGAACGTTTGTAATAAAGTTTTTCTCTTAATGGCAAAGCGTGGTAGTTAGCGGGCAGTGGTAACCTGCGGCTTTCTTTTACCGGCTGAACCAGGAGCATGTAAGGAGAGGTGCCTTTGTGTTCGAAGTACTGTTCACTGTCTTCGGCCAATACAGAAGGAGCAAAAGGGCGGAAAGATTCGCGGTACTTAATTTTGAGGTTAAGTTTTTTCTGCATTTCCTCGTTGCGCGGGTCGCCAATAATACTGCGGGCACCCAAGGCACGGGGACCAAATTCCATACGGCCTTGTATCCAGCCAATCACATTACCGCCATCAATCAACTTGGCAGCATCTTTACACAACTCGTTAAAATCGGTATAATGGTGTGCAACAGCTTTGTATTTTTTGTTGGTGAGGCGAATGTCCAGGTCACTTATTTCAGGCCCGAGGTAAGAACCTTCCAACTCATCCATTTTGCCGGAGAGTTTACGTTCTGCACCAAAATAAATGTAGTGCGCAGCCAGAGCAGCACCTAAGGCACCTCCGGCATCACCTGAGGCAGGTGTAATAAATACATCTTTGAATATACCGCTGTTGAGCAGCTTGCCGTTGGCCACACAGTTAAGTGCCACACCACCCGACATACACAGGTAATCTGCTCCGGTAATTTTTTTAGCTTCCTGAGCCATCAGTACTACCGATTCTTCAGTAATTTGTTGAATAGCTAATCCCAGATTGCAATGGTGTTGCTGCAATTCATCTTCAGGTTTACGCAAAGGAAATCCGAAAAGTTTCTCCCACTTATCAGCATGCACCATGCGCAGTCCGGTGGCGTAATTAAAGTATTTCTGGTCTAACCACACTGAACCGTCAGCTTTCAAGTCAATCATCTCTTTTTTGATGATTTTTACATATTCTTTTACCTGATCAGATTGCGGGTCCCCGTATGGAGCCAATCCCATTAGTTTGTATTCTCCCGAGTTAACACGGAAGCCTAAGAAGTAAGTAAATGCAGAATATAGCAACCCTAAAGAGTGAGGGAACTTCAGTTCTTTAAGTACGCTTATTTTATTGCCTTCTCCGCTGCAAATGGAAGCAGTGGCCCATTCACCCACACCGTCAATGGTGAGTATAGCGGCTTTGTTGTATGGCGAAACATAATACGTACTGGCAGCATGCGACAGGTGATGCTCCGGAAAAAGAAATTTCACTTTCTTTTTATCGTATTCACCCACTTCTTTCAGACTGTCGTGCATCAGTTTTTTAAGAAACATTTTTTCCTTTAGCCATACAGGGATAGCCGTCATAAAAGAAGGCAAGCCTTTTGGCGCAAAAGAATAATAGGTTTCCAGCAGTCGTTCAAATTTGAGCAACGGCTTATCGTAAAACGCAATAGCATCCAGTTCGTCAATGGTGCATCCTGCATATTGCAAGCAGAATTTTACAGCATTAACCGGAAAAGCCGGGTCGTGTTTTTTACGGGTAAAACGTTCTTCCTGCGCTGCCGCAATAATTTTCCCGTCTTCGATGATGGCTGCTGCCGAATCGTGGTAAAAGGCAGATATGCCCAGTATTTTTTTAGCCATGATAATTGGATTTAAACCAGTTGAAGGTTTCGGTTAGTCCTTGTTGAATAAGTATCTCCGGAGAGTAGTTGAATAAAGTATTTGCTTTCGTAATGTCGGCCAGACTGTCTTTGATATCACCGGCACGTTCGG
>DATGWX010000011.1:0-2177 GCA_035299275.1 Bacteroidia bacterium | reverse complement strand
AAGCTTGTTTGCCTTCTTTGTCGTTCCAGGTGAACAAACGCAGGGAGCCATCTTCCTGAAGCGGCTCGCTCACTTCGATGGTGTTGTTGTTAAACTTTGCCGAGAGCACGTTGCGGGCAAGGCCTTCGCTGATACTTTTGGCAATTTCCAGAGCAGTGGTGCCCCGTTCATACGAGCGAACGGACCCGTCCGGGAGGGTAATGTTTATCATGAATGTATAAATATATAAGGTAGCAAATATAAGCGGATGAATGGATTTTAACAGCCACAGATTGCTTTATGTATTAACGGGCGTATTCGAGAAGGCTAAAAATAGATAGTATGCTTGACTTGACGGTATTATTCTCTATTTTGGCACTATGAAAAATGTGCTTTTTTGTATTTTGGCTTTCGCTATTATTCCATCTATACAATCCTGTTCAGGTCCTTCAGTAAAGGAAGAACTGACCATAAGTGAGGTGTTAATTACGGCTGAAGGGCCCTTGTTTGAGGGGGCCAACACGCTGCAAGGGGAGGTGCCCTCTGCTCTAACAACATGGTTGAGCAGCAAAGGGAAAACACTTGACGATGTGGAGCAGGCGTTGGTTAAAAAAGTAACTGTTTTTTCTTTGCCCGATAGCTTGCACACTGTAGTGAAAAGTCTTGTGATACAATTGGCTGCCGACAATGGTAACATGGTGAAAGCAGCCGTGCTTAATCCATTGCCGGAAGGAACTAAGTCTTATTCGCTTCAGGTGGCCGAAGGTGCAGATGTTTTGAGTTTGCTTAAACAAAATACATTTTTTGTTGTTGGTGATGCAGAATTGGCATCTGACCGTGAACAAGCATTATCTATGAAAGCAGAACTGGTTTTTGAAATAACATTAAAATAACTTACATCAAATATGAAGAAAAATTTCAGGTGGCTGAGTGTGCTCAGCGTTTTTTTGATGATGGCAGGTATAACCTTTCCTTTACTGGCCAGCAACGATGAAGGGGATAAGTTAATGGGAGTTTGGGAGCCCAGTAACGGTCGCGCCCGGGTTAAAGTTGAAAAAGTGGCCAATAAATATTACGGTAAAATTGTGTGGCTCAAAGAGCCCAACGATCCGCAAACCGGTTTGCCAAAATTGGATAAAAACAATCCTGATGATAAACTGCGCACTGTGCCTTTAAAAGGATATCGGTTGCTTAAGGATTTTACCTATGCAGGTAACGGAGAGTGGAAAGAAGGTACCATCTATGACCCCGAAAACGGAAACACTTACAACTGCATCATTAAAATGAAAGATGACAATACGCTTGACATCAGAGGCTACATCGGCCTTTCGGCATTCGGGCGTACAGATGTTTGGAAGCGGTTGCAGATTAATAAAAAATGATTTTTAAATTCAACTTCACTTTTTTACTGGTGTTGTGCACGGTGAACATCTTTGCACAAACAGATACCACGCAACAGGAAGAAGATTACAGCCAGTATGAAAATGCAGGATTCGCAGATAGCGGAACCAAGCGTTACTGCACTTCGAAAATTCTGGACATGAGTCCGCAGAAACTCATTTTTGTTGGGTATGATGTACAAGGAAATTCATTACTTAAAGCAGGTTCATTCTATGGAATTAATCCAAATGTTCCTATTAGCGAAGAAGAATTTGGAATTGATCTAGTACATGGGTTTAGGTTGGGTGCCAATGTGCCGTTGATTTCCAGAAACTCGGGAATTTTTCAGTTGGGGTTCAATTATGCTGAAAGCCGCTATAATTTGCCAACTTATTCATTAAGTAAGCACCCATTGAGGTACTGGCTCAAAGAATATGGTTTGCGCACTATTGGTATTCAGGGTACACTTTTTAAACCATTAGATGAGAAAAAATTTATTCTTGCACAGGCACAAGCTGATTTAAATGGTGATTATAACTGGCAAAACAAACAATCGCTTAAATATTTGAGATATTCAGGTACAGTAATTTATGGATGGAAAAAAAATGACCGACTGATGTATGGTTTTGGTTTATCCCGCACTTATCGTGTGGGTGATTTGAATTACATTCCTGTGGTGCTTTACAATTATACCGCGCCCAGTCGCAAATGGGGTGTAGAAACTGTTTTCCCTGCACGCCTACAAGTAAAAAGAATATTTAGCCCTCGCAGTATTCTTTCTTGGGGTCACGAGTTGGAAGGAGGAAGTTACCGTGTAA
>DATGWX010000010.1:0-6042 GCA_035299275.1 Bacteroidia bacterium | reverse complement strand
GAAGAATTCCCCATATTGGGTATAGTAATCCTGCTGCTAGAGGAATACCAATGATGTTGTAAATAAATGCCCAGAACAAATTTTGCCTGATGGTAGCTACCGTTTGTTTGGATAACTGAATAGCTACGGGTATTTTATTTAAATCGGACGAGATAATAGTCATTTTGGCTACATCCATGGCAATGTCACTTCCCTTGCCCATTGCAATACTTACATCAGCCTGAGCTAATGCGGTACTGTCGTTTATTCCGTCTCCAACCATAGCAACTACTTTACCTTTTTGCTGAAGCTCTTTAATAAAAGAGGCCTTGTGCGCAGGAAGTGTTTCTGCTGTATAGTGCTCTATACCGGCTTGTTGAGCAATGGATTTAGCAGTGGATTCATTGTCGCCCGTAAGCATATACACTTCAATGCCCATTTCCTTCAATCGTTGAATGGCTTGCTGAGACGTAGCCTTAATTTTATCGGCTATTGCAATAACAGCGATAGCTTTTTGTTCCTGCGCAAACCAGATAGTTGTTTTTGATTCTTTCTCCCACTTGTAACTTTCTTCCAGTAGTGCAGCATCAACCTGAACACGGTTTTCCAGCAACAGTTTTTTATTACCAACAATAAAACGTTCTGATTGGTAGGTTGCTTTTACGCCTTTCCCTGTGATGCTTTCAAAGGAATTTACCTCAACAGCAAAAGTGTTTGCGTAAAAATTAAGAATGGCTTCAGCCAGCGGATGCTCTGATTTTTTTTCAATGCTTACCAGAACATCTTTGCGGGAGTCGTCTTTATTAAGCCAGGCTACATCGGTTACCTGTGGGCGTCCTTCTGTGATGGTGCCTGTTTTATCCAAAACAACGGCATTAACTTTTTTAGCCAGCTCCAAACTCTCAGCATCTTTAATCAGTATACCTTGTTCGGCACCCTTACCCACCCCTACCATAATTGCAGTTGGAGTGGCCAGTCCTAAAGCACAAGGACAGGCGATTACCAGCACAGTAACCAAGGCTAACAACCCCTGAGTGAAGCCGTTCTCACCACCCCAAATTACCCAACAGGCCAACGCAACAAGTGAAATCAAAATCACTACGGGAACAAATATGCCGGCAATTTTATCAACTAATTTCTGAACGGGAGCCTTGCTTCCTTGTGCGTCCTGTACCATGCGTATAATTTGAGAGAGCATGGTTTCAGCACCTACTTTCTCAGCGCTGAATTGAAAACTTCCTTTTTGATTTATAGTACCGGCAAATACTTTTTCATTTTCTTTTTTTAATACCGGAAGAGGCTCTCCGCTCAACATACTCTCGTCTACATAAGAACTTCCGTTTAGCACCAAACCATCTACCGCAATTTTTTCTCCCGGTTTAACCAAGATGACACTTCCCTTTTTTACTTGCTCAACAGGTATTTCCAGTTGATGTCCACTTTCATCAATTACAGTAACCGTTTTTGGTTGCAGGCCCATCAGCTTTTTAATTGCAGAAGAGGTGTTGCCTTTGGCTTTTTCTTCCAGCAGTTTACCTAATAAGATAAATGCAACCACTACGGCTGCGGCTTCAAAATACACATGAGCATGTAAGCCCCGCTCATGCCAGTAGTGTGGCACTAGTGTATTAAACACGCTGAACACATAAGCTACCCCGGTGCTTAATGCCACCAGTGTATCCATGTTGGAGGAACCATGCTTAGCCTGCTTAAAGGCATTGATAAAAAAGTCTTTTCCAAAATACAAAACAACGGGGGTCGACAGTATCCACATAATGTAGTTGGCATAAGGCATATCCATAAAAAACATTCCGATAACCACTACCGGCAAGGCCAACGCAACAGCACCCGCTGTACGAAACTGTAATTGCCTGAATTTTTTCTGATAGATATCCTCCAGTTTTTCGGTTGTGGAATGTTCATCAATGAGTAAATCATAACCTATACTTTGAACAGATTTTCGCAATTCCTCAGCCGTTGTTATGTCAGGAATAAACTCTACCTGAACACTGGCAGCCGCATAGTTTACAGCTGCGGTTACTACGCCCGGTTGAGATTTTATAATACTCTCAACGCTCACGGCACAGGAGGCACAGGTCATTTGAAGGACAGGATAATTTTTGGTAACGGTTACTACACCATAACCTAAGTCGCGAATGGTTTTTACCGCGAGCGGAAGAATGCTCTCTGCGCTGTCAGATGCTATAACAGCCCGTCTGTTATTCAACTCTACTTTGTGTGCAGTTATACCTTCCAGTTTTTGAAGTCCCTTATCAACTACAAGGGCACAATGTTCACTTTCCACCCCTTCTAAAGGAATGATGAGTGATGTATTTGATTTCTGAGCCATATTTTTAGTGCTTAATTTGCGATACAAAAGTCGCATCAAGCCCTTACAGCACTATTATGTTATTCTGTGAAACATTTGCGAGATTTACACCTCGTCAAGGGGTTTACGTTTTATGCCCTTGATGTTTTTGAAATGGCTGGGTGTTAGTCCGGTTACTTTTTTAAACTGGCTGCTCAGGTAAGCCACACTGGAATAGTTTAGCCGATCTGAAATTTCACTGAGCGAGAGCTCATCGTAAACCAAGAGTTCTTTTACTTTTTCAATTTTTTGCGCAATAAAATATTTCTCGATAGTGGTCCCCTCCACTTCAGAAAACAAGTTGCTTAAATAATTGTAATCGTGGTGCAGGTGCTGACTGAGAAAATCAGAGAGGTTGGTTTTGATATCGCTGTTATGTTGATGCACCAGCTCCACAATAAGATTTTTGATGCGTTCAATTAAGCGGCTTTTTTTATCGTCAATTAATTCAAAGCCCAGCCCCTGAAGGTGGTTGCCCAGTTCTTTTTTCCGGCTATCAGTCAATTCTTCTGCCAGATTTACCTCTCCCAGCTCTACTGAAAGAGGATGTACGTTGAGTTTTTCCAACTCATTTTTCACAACCAGCTTACACCGGTTGCACACCATATTTTTTATGTAGAGCTTCATAGTGGTTCGGCAAATTTACAGTAATCCGGTGTATGAAGTTGAAATTTACTTCAGAAGGTTTATCAGCGCCTCACCGGTATCCAAATCTCTTCTTCTGAATCGGCAGATTCATTTTTGTATTTTTCTCCCAACAATTCAAAATGCGGACGCTGGTCCAACTCATACCCTGATTGCGCCAACCACTCACTGAAAATGTAGCGAAATAGTTCGGCCCCGTTGCGCGAATCTCCTTTGTAGTGAAACACGGCATACTCTCCTGAAGGAACTACGAGTGTTTTCATTTCAGCCGGTACGTTTTCAAAACTACTTACCTCAACAGCTGCCCATTTAACAAAAGTGTTTGCAGGATTGAACGGTTGAAAATAATCAGCCGGGTAAATTTGCAGTGAATACAATGAAGTATCAACGGTATCACGAATTGTATTACGTGTCGGCATAAAGCGGCCCCAAAGTTGAGCAGTAAGATTATTGGCCAACGACATAGTAAGACACTGCCCGACTAACTTTTTCTCACCGAGAGTTTCAAAACGAGGTTGTAGTTTCATGCTAAAGAAATAGTATTTCACCCCTTCGGGGTTTACTTGTTCGAGTGTTTTTTTTAAATCATTTCAGCCCTTCGGGCTTCTGCTTGAGCTAAATCAATTTTAGTATCTGTTTACGGGAACTTCGGATATTTACTAAAGTCGGGCTTACGTTTTTCAACGAATGAATTTTTACCTTCTTTGGCCTCATCACTTAAGTAATACAACAGGGTGGCATCTCCGGCAAATTGCTGCAAGCCGGCTTGTCCATCCAGTTCTGCATTAAATGCCCCCTTGAGCATGCGCAAAGCCAGCGGACTTTTCTCCTGAATTTTTCTGCACCACTCAACGGTAGTTTGTTCCAATGCTTCTAAAGGAACCACTTTGTTTACCAACCCCATGTCCAGCGCATCCTGTGCATTGTACTGGTCGCACAGGAACCATATTTCGCGTGCTTTTTTCTGTCCCACCACACGTGCCAGGTAACTTGCGCCAAAGCCTCCGTCAAAGCTACCCACTTTAGGTCCGGTTTGCCCGAACTTAGCGTTTTCAGCAGCAATACTTAAATCGCAGATTACGTGCAGCACATGTCCGCCACCAATGGCCCAGCCGGCCACCATAGCAATTACGGGTTTGGGTATTCTGCGAATTTGCATTTGCAAATCAAGTACGTTTAAGCGCGGTACACCATCATCACCCACATAGCCACCGTGTCCGCGAACCTTTTGGTCGCCACCGCTGCAAAAGGCTTGTCCGCCCTCACCGGTTAAAATAATGACATTGATATCCGGACGTTCTCTGCAAATGTCCATCGCATCACACATTTCCTTCACGGTTAACGGGGTAAAGGCGTTGTGCCGCTCAGGACGGTTGATGCTTATTTTGGCAATACCTTCGTAAAAAGAGAACAGGATCTCTTTGTATTCTTTAATGGGTGTCCAGTTGAATGTTGACTTCATATCTCTAAAAAATGAGGAGCAAAAATAACACGTAAAACAACAGCTTGTTTGCTAAAGTTTGAAGCAAGTCGAAGAGTAGTCTTAGGTCTACCCGTTTTACGGTTTAAATTCTATTTTCTAAATTTGTTAAATGACTGCCTATCACCACTACAACAAACACTTAAAAGGTTACGCAAGGGAACACCGCAATGACAGTACTCAAGCTGAAATACGCATGTGGACCGGGTTGTTGCGTAATAAGCAAATGCTGGGATATAGTTTCCTGAGGCAACGTCCCATTGATAGTTATATTGCTGATTTTTTCTGCAAACAATTAAAGCTGGTTATTGAATGTGATGGTTACTCACACCATTCAGAAGAGGCGCAACAAAAAGATGCACTACGCACCAAAAGGTTGAATGAGTTGGGTTATCATGTTATACGCTTTGATGATGCGGAGGTGATGCATGATATTGACAATGTAAGAAGAACAATTGAAGGATGGATTGCAGAGCACAGGTAGTCGAGCGGGCAGGGACCCCTGCCCCCATCTCTTTCGCTCAAGGCCCAGTCGCAAGGGGGACAAGAAATGTTCAGGGTGTGTGCGGGAAAGAGAAGGGGGTGACCGAAGGTCGGGGGATGGCAAACGACCCAACAAAAAAATCCCGCACTAAAATTTAGTGCGGGATTTTTTGTTATGCTGTGGTTCGTATCACACGAACAACATATGTTTCTAATAAATACCTCTCAACTTCATGGTGCTGGCTACTTTATCAATAGCCACAATGTAAGCGGCAATACGCATGCTTACACCGTATTTTTGAGAAGCCTGGTACACGCTTTCGAAAGCCTGTTTCATTACACGGTCAGCTCTGCGGTTAACGCGCTCTTCTGTCCAGAAGTAACCTAAGCGGTTTTGTACCCACTCAAAGTAAGATACCGTTACACCACCGGCATTGGCCAGAATATCAGGAACCACCATGATGTTTTTCTTGTTCAGAATAGCATCAGCGTTAGAAGAAGTTGGTCCGTTGGCACCTTCTACTATCAATTTGGCTTTAACGTTATCTGCGTTTTTATCGGTAATCTGGTCTTCCATAGCTGCAGGTACCAATACGTCAACGGCCAGTGTAAGCAGTTCTTCGTTGGTAATTTTGCTTCCGCCTTTCCAGCCTTCTAATGTTCCTTTGTTTCCATCGCGGTAAGCTATTGCTCCGTCCACGTCAATTCCGTCAGCATTGTGGTATGCACCGCTGATATCGGAAATGGCTACTATTTTTAATCCTTGTGAAGCAATCAGTTTGGCTGAAATGGAACCTACGTTACCAAAACCCTGTACGGCACAGGTAGCACCAATAGGGTTGATACCTAATTTAGCCAGAGCTGAACGGGTTGACACCATAACACCACGGCCGGTAGCTTCCACACGACCCAGTGAACCGCCCAGCACCAATGGCTTACCGGTTACTACGGCAGGAGAAGAGAAACCTTTCATTTTTGAATATTCGTCCATGAGCCAGGCCATTTCCTGTTGGCCGGTACCCATATCAGGTGCAGGAATATCTTTATCCGGACCGAACACATCAAACATGGCTGACGTGTAAGCGCG
>DATGWX010000009.1:0-2704 GCA_035299275.1 Bacteroidia bacterium | reverse complement strand
AAATAAGTGCAATCCCTGATATTTGTCATTTTTCATGCGGGCAAAGTTGAGCATTTTTGAGACCTTTTTGTTAGAAAAAATCATAATCGTTTAGGTACTTTGTACCTGTTTTTAATCAAAAGGTTGCTTTAATCATATTTTACATGCCACAATACCATAAACTGGGAAGTATTCCGCGCAAGCGTCACACGCAATTCCGTAAACCTGACGGTAGTTTGTATCAGGAAGAGTTGGTTTCTACGGAAGGGTTTTCCAGTCTGTATTCACTGGTTTACCATACACATCCACCCACAAGAGTAAAAGAAATAGGCGAGGCTTGGGATGTTAGTCCGAAAGCGGCTATTGCGAAAAACTTACAATGCCGCAGTTTCCTTACCTTTAAAACAGCTCCGGTTGACGATTTTCTGAAGTCACGAAAAGTACTGCTCTTTAATCGTGATGTCTACATTTCAGTTGCGGCACCTAAAAAATCCATGACGGATTATTTCTATAAAAATGCCGATGCCGATGAAGTGATTTTTGTGCACGAGGGAAGCGGTACTTTCAAATCCATATACGGACAAATAGAATTTGAATACGGAGACTACTTGGTTATTCCCCGCGGCACGATTTACCAACTGGAGTTTAAAGATGAGAATAATCGTTTGATGATTACGGAATCTTTTTCGCCAATTCGGGCACCTAAAAGGTATTTAAACAGTTCAGGACAATTTCTTGAGCACTCTCCTTATTGTGAACGTGATATTAAGTTGCCTCACAGTTTGCCCACTTTTGATTTGGAAGGCGATTTTAAAGTAATGATAAAAAAGGAAGACATGATTTTTCCTTACACTTACGCTAATCATCCGTTTGATGCCATTGGTTGGGACGGCTATCAGTATCCATATGGTTTCAGTATTCACGATTACGAGCCCATTACCGGTCGTGTACACATGCCGCCACCCATCCATCAAACTTTCGAGGGTCACAACTTTGTTATTTGTTCGTTTGTACCCCGTATGTATGATTACCACCCGCAGTCGGTACCGGCACCCTATGCTCACAGCAATGTTGACAGTGATGAGATTCTCTATTATGTAGATGGAGAATTTATGAGTCGCAAACACGTGGAGCGCGGTATGATCAGTTTGCACCCCAAAGGAATTCCGCATGGTCCGCACCCCGGCACAGTCGAGAAATCTATAGGGCAAAAAGAAACACGCGAACTGGCAGTGATGATTGATCCGTTTTATCCGTTGCAAATTACGCAGGATGCCATGGGTGTGGAAGATCCCGGATACTACAAGACTTGGTTAGATTAAGAACCGTATTTAAGTGGTTACGATTGGATTAATTAAGTATGAGTAATACTACATCAACACTTACACACTTAAATACATAAATACTCACAGATAGATGAAAACACAAGAGATAATAGAAAACACTACCACAACCGACTTTCTTCCGTTAAACGGAACTGATTATGTTGAGTTGTACGTGGGCAATGCCAAGCAAGCGGCCCATTATTACAAAACCGCTTTCGGTTTTCAGAGTTTGGCTTATGCCGGCCCTGAGACGGGAGTGAAAGACCGTGTTTCGTACGTGCTGGTACAAAACAAAATGCGCCTGATGCTTACCTCACCACTGCACTCTGATTCACCCATTGCCGACCATCACAAAAAACATGGTGACGGTGTAAAAGTTCTGGCTTTGTGGGTTGATGATGCCTATGATGCTTTTGAACAAACCACTAAAAGAGGTGGTAAAGCGTATATGGAACCTGCTACATTGAAAGACGGAGACGGAGAGGTGCGCATGAGTGGCATTCATACCTACGGGGAAGTGGTGCATTTGTTTATTGAACGTAAAAACTACAACGGTGTATTTATGCCTGGCTTTAAAAAGTGGGAGAGCACTTACAATCCTGAGCCAACCGGTTTGTTGTATGTTGACCATTGTGTAGGTAATGTAGACTGGAACCAGATGAACCCTTGGGTAAGTTTTTACGAGAATGTAATGGGCTTTAAAAACATTCTTTCGTTTGATGATAAAGATATTTCTACCGAATACTCTGCCTTAATGAGTAAGGTGATGAGCAACGGAAACGGATACGTTAAGTTCCCCATTAATGAACCGGCTGAAGGCAAGCGTAAATCGCAGGTAGAAGAGTACCTGGAGTTTTATGAAGGAGAGGGCACACAGCACATCGCTATTGCTACTAAGGACATAGTTTCTACTGTTCGTCAGTTAATGGCACGTGGCGTGGAATTTTTAAAAGTACCCAATACCTATTACGATGATTTACTTGACCGCGTGGGCCCTATTGAAGAAGATATAGAACCGCTAAAAGAGTTGGGCATATTGGTTGACCGTGATGACGAGGGCTACTTGTTGCAATTGTTTACCAAACCGGTAGAAGATCGCCCCACCATGTTCTATGAAATTATTCAACGTAAAGGGGCGAAAAGTTTTGGTAAAGGCAATTTCAAGGCCCTGTTTGAAGCTATAGAACGTGAGCAGGAGTTAAGAGGAAATCTGTAGACCTGAAATATTGATATTTTACTGAAAAGGTGTAAATTGCAGTAGTGATTTACACCTTTTTTATGCGGTATTTGATTGTCTGTTTTATCTCTTGTTTCTTTTGGGCCGAAAGTTTTGGGCAAGAGCTTAATCAGAATGTCAGGAAGGAGAAACAAGAACTATTAAGTATTGACATAGGTCTTGT
>DATGWX010000008.1:0-7041 GCA_035299275.1 Bacteroidia bacterium | reverse complement strand
CTTCTTTAAGTTTTTCAGAAATCAAATGTTTGTTATAAGTTCGAACGCAAGTTTTAACCAAATAATAAAAGAGCAGATGGAAAAAATGTCGACCGGAGACTATAAGCTCAGGTTTGGTTCAGTAACGTCTAAGAATAATTTCCAAAGGGGAGAAGTAGATGAGGAGGACCAGGAATAAATGGATAGTTTAACAGTTATTGCTTTTTGTGTAATTTCCTATCTGTTGGGCTCTATCCCCACAGCTGTGTGGTTTGGTAAAGCATACTTCGGTATCGATATCCGTTCACAGGGGAGTGGAAATGCCGGGGCAACCAATACACTTCGAACATTAGGCAAGAAAGCAGGTTTGTTTGTTCTTATTGTCGATTTTATGAAAGGGTTTTCTGCAGCCAACCTGATGATGCTGCAAAATCAACTTTCCAATACAGATTACACACAGCGTGAAATGTATATCACTTTTCAGTTGTTGTTCGGAGCCTGTGCGGCAGCAGGTCATATCTACCCGGTGTTTGCTCATTTTAAAGGAGGAAAAGGAATAGCCACCATGATAGGGGTGGTGCTTGCCGTAGATTATGAGTTGGCCCTGTTACTGATTCTCACATTCATAGTAGTGGTGGCCATTACACAGTATGTATCTATGGCATCTATGCTGGCTGCTTGTTTGTCTCCGGTCTATGTATATTTGCTTTTCAGAAACAGTAAGTTTACACAACAACCGAATTTTATTTTATTTTGCATAGGATTTGCCTCAGTGGTATTAATAACTCACCGAAAAAATATTGTGCGGTTGTTCCATGGCAATGAAAATAAAACAAGGCTGTTTAAGATAAAAGGAAGACAGAAATGATTAATCATGCAGAACAAACAGAAGAAAGCGTACTGGATGTTGTAACAACAGCAACTGGTGCATTTTTGGTATTACACAATGATGATGTAAATACCTTTGATTTTGTAATCGAATGTTTGGTTAATGTATGCAAGCATGATACTTTGCAGGCAGAGCAATGTGCGTTGCTGGTACACTATACCGGTAAAGCAATTGTCAAATCAGGAGAGTATGATAAGTTGGTTCCCATGAAAACAGCTTTAACTGACAGAGGGCTTAGCGCCACAGTAGAATTTAAAAAGGACTAATGATGAAAAAGATTGTAGCCAATGCCGAGGAGGCCATAAAAGATATTCAGGATGGGGCAGTATTGATGTTGGGTGGTTTTGGCCTTTGTGGCATACCCGAAAATTGTATTAATGCGCTGGTGAAAAAAGGAGTGAAACAACTTACCTGCATTTCAAATAATGCCGGTGTAGACGATTTTGGTATCGGCCTGATGCTGCAAAAAAAGCAGGTAAAAAAAATGATTTCATCTTACGTGGGAGAGAATGCGGAATTCGAGCGGCAGTTGCTCTCAGGTGAGTTGGAAGTGGAACTTATTCCACAGGGAACTTTGGCTACACGCTGCATGGCTGCAGGTTATGGCATGCCAGCTATATATACGCCTGCAGGTGTTGGCACTGAGGTGGCCATAGGCAAAGAAACACGTGAGTTCAACGGTAAAACATATTTGATGGAACACGCTTTTGATGCCGATTATGCTATTGTGAAAGCCTGGAAAGGTGATACACATGGTAACTTGGTGTTTAAGGCTACTGCGCGTAATTTTAACCCACTTATGGCTATGGCCGGAAAGATTACCATTGCTGAGGTGGAAGAGTTGGTCCCAGCAGGTGAATTAGACCCGAATGAAATACATACTCCCGGCATTTATGTGCACCGTATTTTTCAGGGAGTAGATTATGAAAAGCGGATTGAGCAACTCACTACTCGCATAAGCGACAACTAGTTCGTATACACTCTCACTTTATTCTTGTGTACCCTAAAGGAGAAAGGAGCTTGTCCTTTCATTTCCCCGTCAATATTTGTCATTTCAGTAGAATCAAAGCATTTTACACTCAGGGTGGATGATTGTATGTAGTGCAGAATATCGCTGCCCATGTGCCCACCCTTAAATATTTTCGGAAACAATTTCAGGAGTGTAAGTCGTGAACTCGCTTTTACCACCAGCACATCAAACTTGCCGTCATGTAATTGGGCCAGAGGAGCCATCATCATGCCTTTGCCGGTGTAGCGTGTATTGCAGGCCAGCACAAAGGAAATACGTTCAGTAATAGTTCTTTCTTCAGTGATTATTTCAGCCTGTACAGTTCTGTTTTTTAACAACTGTATCAGTGAAGCAATAGTGTATCGGCTGCTTCCCAGCCAGCGCATACGTTCAGCCATAGCATTAATGTCTGCAACCAGTCCGCAACCGATAATGTTAAACGACCACAAAGTTTGCTCAGCGTATTTTACTTCAGCAACATCAATTGCGCTGATTTTATTATTCAGAATGCAGCGTATAGTTTCATCAACAGAACTGCACCCTATGTCAAAATTAAACGCATTTCCTGTACCACACGGGAACAATGCCACAGGTATGGTCAGATGGTCTGTTGTGCTAAAAACAGCGTTGAGGAATTCATGCATGGTGCCATCTCCTCCTACTATGCCAATGCTATGGTAATTGTTCATGTTAGTATGCTGAACAAAGTGCTGCAATGCGGCAGTAGATTGGCTCAGGAATATTTCAGACCTGAAGCCTTTGGTCTCCAGTTGACGGCTTATGTAATCACTTTGCTTGCCTCCGTTTTTCTTTCCGGAGTATGGATTTACAATCAATAGAACTGTTGGCTGCATGGGCCGTAAATTGCGCATAAAATCATTCGTATCAAAATTTGTTTCTTTCCTGAAATAAATGGTGCTTTTAAAGAATGGAAATAGCATATTTGCGATTCAATTGATTACAAGAGCATGCTTGATAAATATGGTATAGCCAAACGTATAGCCCGCGAACTACAGGACGGTTATTATGTTAATCTGGGTATAGGCATTCCAACGCTGGTAGCCAACTATATTCCTAAGGGAATAGAAGTAGTGTTGCAATCAGAAAACGGGTTGCTGGGCATGGGGCCTTTTCCCTTTGCCGATGAAGTAGACCCTGATTTGATTAATGCCGGTAAACAAACCATTACAACAGTAAACGGGTCATCATTTTTCGACTCAGCCATGAGCTTCGGAATGATACGTGCCGGCAAGGTGGATTTAACTGTTTTAGGTGCAATGGAAGTTGCCGATAACGGTGATATTGCCAATTGGAAAATTCCGGGTAAAATGGTGAAAGGAATGGGAGGTGCAATGGATTTAGTTGCCTCTGCAAAAAATATTATTGTAGCCATGCAGCATACCGATAAACAAGGCAATTCCAAACTGCTTAAACAATGTTCATTGCCCATTACCGGTTTAAGATGTGTGAAAAAGGTCGTAAGTGACTTGGGTGTTTTTGACCTTACTCCAAATGGCTTTAAACTATTGGAAAGAGCGCCTGGTGTATCGGTAGAGTATATACAGCAAAGAACAGAAGGCCGCTTGGTTGTAGAAGGGGAGATACCTGAAATGAACCTGAATTAAATCATGTTTTAAACGCAGGTAGAATTTTTAATTTCGCATCAATTTTTAAATAATAAATAACGTAAAAGGATATGACAAAAGTTTCTGTAATTGGAGCCGGAGCTGTAGGAGCAACAACGGCTGATGTAATCGCTTACCGCGAGTTGGCTGATGAGGTAGTGTTGTTGGATGTAAAAGAAGGTTTCGCTGAAGGTAAAGCATTGGATATTTACCAAACTACTTCTTTGTTGGGTATGAAAACCCGTGTGTCAGGTACAACCAATGATTACAGTAAAACAGCCGGTTCTGATGTGGTGGTTATTACCTCAGGTATTCCGCGTAAACCGGGCATGACTCGTGAGGAGTTAATCGGTACCAATGCCAATATTGTAAAAACAGTTACTGAAAACGTATTGAAGCATTCACCCAATGCAATTATAGTAGTGGTGTCAAACCCTATGGATACCATGACTTACCTGGCACTTAAAGCATCGGGTTTGCCAAAGAACAGAATTATAGGAATGGGTGGATTGCTGGACAGCGCACGTTTTAAAGGCTACCTTGGTTTAGCATTAAACCAACCCACTGCTGACATTCATGGAACAGTAATTGGCGGGCACGGTGATACTACCATGATTCCGCTTACACGTTTAGCCACACTTAACGGAGTTCCGGTGTCATCATCACTAAGCGCAGATAAGTTGAAAGAGATAAGTGATGCTACCATGGTGGGTGGTGCAACACTTACCAAGTTGTTGGGTACCTCTGCCTGGTACGCTCCGGGTGCAGCCAGTGCATTACTGGTAGAAAGTATTGTGCGTAATCAGAAACGTGTTATGCCTTGTTGCGTATATCTGGATGGTGAATACGGTCAGAAAGATATTTGTTTAGGCGTTCCGGTAACAATTGGTAAAAACGGATGGGAAACCATTGTGGATTATAACCTGAACAGCGATGAGCAAGCTGCTTTTGCAAAAAGTGCAGATGCCGTTAGAAGTATGAATGCTGTGCTGAGTGAAACTAACGTGATTTAAGATTTTTTTAACAGTGATAAAAAGCCTCCATCGGGAGGCTTTTTTGTTGTTATGATTTCATGTTGCCGAATTGCACGGGTACCTCAAGTGATGCGCTTCTTACAGATGCCATTACTGCTTGCAGGTCATCAATCTTTTTGCCCGTTACGCGTATCATATCGTCCATAATCGCAGCTTGCACTTTTAGACCTGAATCTTTAATCAGTTTCACAATTTTTTTTGCCTGCTCTTTATCAATTCCGTCTTTAACCGGCAATTTCTTTTTATACATTTTGCCGCTTGTTTCAGTCTCTCCGGTAAGATCAACAGACTTGGGTTCTACCCCTTGCTTAATCATGCGGGAGAGCAACACATCAACTATGGCATCCATTTTTAACTCACTTGCAGTATGCAGTGTAATTACCTTGTTTTTCTGGTCCAGTTCAATAGTAGATTGTGTATCTTTAAAGTCGAAGCGTGTGCTTATTTCTTTTTGAGCAACGTTTATAGAGTTGTCAAGCTTCTGGAAATCAATTTTGTTGGTAATATCAAATGAGGGCATAAATTTAATTATTGAGGTGCAACCATATGCAAAAATAGGGTATCTATGTTTTTACGAATCACAATTTTTTGTGGTTTAATGGGTATGTGGTATATTGGGTAACAAATTTAAGTATTACCGAATGAAACAGTTCTACCGTATTAAAATTGTCCTATTTCTGTTTGTGGTCTTTTATTCCTGTAAGGAAAAAGAACCGGAACCGGATGACAACTTCTATATACCAACGCCCGTTGCTATCACTCTTCCTAACGGTTGGCCGGCATTCACAATCCCATCAAATAACCAATTAACTAAAGAAGGAATTGAATTAGGCAGAAGGTTGTTTTATGATCCGCTTCTTTCCGGAAATAACAAACAATCCTGTTCCTCTTGTCACAACATTAGTTATTCATTTGTCGACAGTACCAATCGTTTTAGTAAAGGTATTGACGGCACCATGGGTAAGCGCAATTCGATGCCTTTGTTTAATTTGTTGTGGAGTACAAAATTCTTTTGGGATGGACGTGCTGTAAGCTTAGAAGATCAAGCGCTAAAGCCCATCACCGATGTTACAGAAATGCACGAGAACTGGCCTAATCTGTTGAATGAATTAAAGAATCATCCGCAGTATCCAGCTCTCTTTAAAATGGCCTTTATGACGGATGAAATTACCCCGGAACTGGTTGGAAAAGCCATCGCTCAGTTTGAACGTACTTTAATTTCCAAAGGCTCAAAATTTGATAAAAATATTTTTGGTTTAACAGCTTCTGAACTTCGAGGGAAACAGATTTTTGAAACGGAGGCTTTTAAGCAGATAGAAAACCCTTCATTACCTCCTGGTGGTGATTGTTTTCATTGCCACGGAAGTCCGGGTTCAGTATTGTTTCAGAGCACCACAAAACAAATGAGTAATAACGGAATTGACTTGCAACCTGATTCAGGTTATGCAATAGTTACAGGTCTTTCAACAGACATCGGAAAATTTAAAATACCCTCTCTTCGCAACCTCAAGTATACGGCACCTTACATGCACGATGGTCGTTTTAATACTTTGGAGGAAGTGATTCAACATTACAATACAGGGGTGAAGTTTTCTTCACCAAATCTTGACCCCGACATTAAAAAGCACAATGGTAAACCTTTAGGTTTAAACGCAGCAGATATTCAAGACCTGGTTAATTTCCTGAATACCCTTAATGATGAGGAGTTTATAGTTAATGAAGCACATAGTTCACCCTTTAAGTAACAGTAAAGTTATGCACGCCAATGGTAAACTGGAGTTAAGTCATTATCAACTTTCTATTAAAAATAGTCACTATTTTTTTTGGAGTGAGCAAAAAATACATATATTCGAAATCTAAAATTGTTTAAAAAGCCGTCTTATGAAGAGAAATTTTTACTTGTTTTTTGTTTTAGTACTTTCAAGTCTTTTGTCTGCGGATCTGTTTGCACAAACACCTGCGTATGTTTCAGGAACTTGGACAGGTACACCTGGCGGTAACACAATTCCCATGTATTATACCGGTGCTTGCAGAGGACAACATCTGTACCCGGGCACTACCTTTGGAACTGTTCCATCAGGAATGGGTATTAACCGTATCTATTTTGCATCAGGCACATCAGGTACGCAACCGTATTCTAACTTTGAAGTAAAGTTGGGACAAAAAAATATTTCATCTCTTACCAATACCTATGAAACCGGTTTAACTACGGTTCTTAACGCAACAAATTTTAATGTTACTCGTGTAGCAGGTCAATGGTTTGCAATTAATTTAACAACAGCTTTCCCTTACACACCGGGTGTTCCGTTAATAGTAGAAATTAACCAACAAACCTCAGGCGGAGGTTCATACTCTTGTTTTGTTCAACCTACAGTACCCGGTTCATGGAGAAATTTTGCAACTGCTTACAATGCAGGTGCCGCAACCGGCAACGGGGCTTACATGATTTACTTTGGTTTTGACTTAGTAAGTTTGATACCCCCAGCACCCCCAGTGGCTAATTTT
>DATGWX010000007.1:0-2553 GCA_035299275.1 Bacteroidia bacterium | reverse complement strand
GCTTATCCTCAGCGATGTGCTTGCTGTATCCCAAAAATGCCGGCACAAAATACTCCACGGTGTAACGTAGAAAACGTATTTCAATATTGTCAGGCTCAGCTTTAATTGCTTTATCCAAGGTAACAATGGCCGCATTCAAATGTTCCATTTTTCTGTATGGATTCCAGGCGTGTTTGGCCTTAAGTGCTTCCAAAGCACCGATAAAACCAATTACCAGAGGTTTATTTGACTTTAATGCCACCAACTTATGGTAGAGTGTGTGGGTCCTGTCGGCATCTGATACACACTTGTAATACTCTTGTCTCAGAAAATTAACATCTACTTCTCCACCCGCATAACTTTGGGTGAATACACATAAACATACGAATAAAAAAAGGCTACGCATTACAATAAATTTAAACGGTAGCGTAGGTAAGAAAATGTAAACAGGTAAAACTTTTGAGCGCTTGAAACACTCACCCTTTTGTTCAATAAGGTGTCGGGTTTAAGGCGTTTGATTTTACCCAACAGGGCGTAAAAATAAATATAGGCAATATACACCCCGAGTTTGCTGCCTGCAGGTAAGTTTTTAATGCCGGCAAGAGCCGATTTAAAATCACGGGCAATGTCTTCTTCAATGGTACGTTTCATGGCAGCATCAAAGTTTTCGTTCATTTTTACTGAAGGAAAATATACGCGGCCTCGCTCCCAGTAATCTGAATTCAAATCGCGCAGGAAATTTATTTTCTGAAAAGCTGCTCCCAGTTTTTTGGCCGGTTCTACCAAACTGTTGTACTTCGCTTCATCCCCTTCACAAAATACTCTCAGGCACATCAACCCTACTACTTCGGCTGAACCGAATATGTATTTGTTGTATTCCTCTTCGCGGTATTTCTCATGTGTTAAGTCCATTTCCATGCTGAACAGAAAGGCATCAATCAGTTCATGCGGAATACTGTATTTATTTACAACCAGTTGAAACGAATGCAAAACGGGATTGAGACTGATACCATTGCGAATGGCTTTGTACGCCTCATCACGAAACTCATGCAGCAGTTTTTGTTTGTCATGTCCATGAAAAGTATCTACAATCTCATCCGCAAAGCGAACAAATCCATAGATATCACGGATAGGCGCCCTGAACTTTTTGTCAAAACACAATATACCTAAGCTGAAGGAGGTAGAGTAACTGCTTGTGATGATGTGACTGCATTTTTCACATACTTTGTCAAACAGTTGGAGGTGTTGTTGAATTTCCATAGCCTTATTGATTAAACATTTGATGAACCTGTTGTGCCACTACTTTTCCCGATATGATGGAAGGCGGAACACCCGGACCGGGAACAGTAAGTTGACCAGAATAGAACAGATTATTTAACTTTTTGTTTTTAAGACTTGGTTTTAATATGGCTGTTTGTTTTAAGGTGTTGGCTAATCCGTAAGCATTGCCTTTAAATGAGTGGTAATCCTGAACAAAGTTATTGTGGGCGTAGGAGCGTTTGTAAATTACGTGCTGCCGTATGTTCTGTCCGGTGAGTGATTCCAAACGTTCCATCACCATGTGGTAATACTTCTCCCTTATTTCTTCGTTATCATTGAGTTCAGGAGCTACCGGCACCAATACAAATAAGTTCTCCATGCCTTCAGGCGCAACAGTAGGGTCTGTTTTGGAAGGGCAACTCACATAAAAAAGAGGCTTATCCGGCCAAGCGGGGTCTTCATAAATCTGGTGGGCGTGTTGCGTAAAATCCTCGTCAAAAAATAAGTTGTGGTGCTGCAGGTTATTCAGTTTCCTGTCTACACCCAGGTAAAAAATAAGTGAAGACGGAGCCATCACTCTGCTGTCCCAATACTCGGGCGTGTAGTTGCTATATTCTTTGGGTAATAAATGTTGGTCAACGTGGTGGTAATCGGCAGAGGCAACAACTGCATCCACATTCAGCTTATTGGTATCGGTGCGTAAAGAAATTACGTCCTTTCCGGTGATGTCAAATCCTTTGGCGGCTTCATCAAATATAAAATTTACCCCAAGTTCAACGGCCAAACTGTGCATGGCTTTCACAATGTTGTGCATTCCCCCCATCGGATACCAGGTACCCAGTTTAATGTCGGCAAAATTCATCAAACTGTAGAGGGCCGGAGTATTTTGTGGTGTAGCTCCTAAAAATAACACCGGAAACTCCATCAGTTCAATGATGCGCGGGTCCTTAAAATACTTACGTATATGCTTACTCATGGATGTAAATACATCCAGACGAAAAACTCCTTTGGCCAAACGCCAGTCGAAAAATTCGGTAAGGGATTGCGATGGGCGGTACACCAGATCATTCACACCCACATCATATTTGTAGGCTGCTTCTTTCAGAAACGCATCACACTTTGCTGCGGCTCCGGGTTCAATGGCATCAAGCATCTTACGAAAGGCACCGTAATCTGCCGGAATATCCCATACATCATTTTTACTGAATACTACGCGGTAAGATGGGTCCAGTCTCAACAGTTGATAATAGTCGCTTACCTTTTTGCCAAAATCAGCAAAGAATTTTTCAAATACATCAGGCATCCAATACCAAC
>DATGWX010000006.1:0-7864 GCA_035299275.1 Bacteroidia bacterium | reverse complement strand
GGAACCAAATAAAAAATCTGAAGGTAGATGCGGGTTGGTTGTACGGTATCTCTCCCCGGGGCACTGTGAAGTGGTACGGCATAGGTAAATCTATGGGCGTGTATCCCAGAGGTGTTAACCCTGACGGAACCAAATCAGACTATGCGAATAATGTTTCATCAGATGCATTGTTTTATTTGGGAGTTACCAAAAATTTTGGAAAAAATACCCGCGTTCAGTTGTGGGATATGTACGTGGATAATGTATTTAACACCGCACTGCTTCAGGTAAACAATGAGTGGGGAATAAATTCTGATAAGTCGTCACAGTTGGTTTCCGGTGCACAGGTAATTTTTCAGCAAGCACTGCACAACGGAGGGAATGCCGATCAAACCAAAACGTATATGGTAAAAAGCAATGAGGTGTATACTTACGGACTTCGGTTGGGTTATGCTAAAAAAGACAAGTGGGCCATTACGGCTAACTACAACCAGATAGCGGGAACCGGCAGGTACCTGATGCCGCGCGAGTGGGGACGTGATCCGTTCTTTACCTTTATGCCGCGTGAACGAAACGAAGGTTTCGGAAATGTTGATGCCCTGAATGTGGTGTGGAGTAAAACCTTTAAAAAAGCAGGTATAAAATCTGACATTGGTTACGGTCACTTTTATTTACCTGATGTAAAAAACACCGCACTTAACAAATACGCCTTACCTTCTTACAGTCAGTTTAATGCCGACATCAGGTATGGATTTAAAGGATTTTTAAAAGGTATGGAGCTACAGTTTTTGTATGTTTACAAAGCACCTTTGGGTAAAACATACAGTGACGATAAATATGTTTTTAATAAGGTGAACATGTCGTTGTATAATGTAATTTTGAACTATCACTTTTAATGAACTTTAACATGAGCGAACAGTATAACGGGCAGGAAAAAACAGCAGCAAGTCGCAGGGACTTTATTAAAACCATAGGCGCCTTGGGTGCAGGCAGCGGATTGTTAATGGGTGCTCCGCTATTGGCTCATGGAGAAGAATCAGCAACTGAGGAGCAGTTGAGTTCGAATGGAAAACCTTCCGACTCACCCACTACCGTTACCATTTTACAAACTACCGATGTGCATTGTCAGGTACATCCGCACGATGAATTGTTTTGGGAAAACAACCAAGCCGTGTTTCGTAAAACAGGTGGTTATGCTCACCTGGCCACTTACCTCCATAAAGAAAGACAGAAAAATAAGAATACGTTTCTGATAGATACCGGTGACATGTTTCAGGGCAGTGAACTTTCAGTAAAAACTACCGGCAAGGCCATTGCTCCTATTCTCAATGAGCTGGGGTATAACCTTTACCTGCCGGGCAACTGGGAGGTGATTTATTATAAAAAGGCCATGCAAACGTTGTTGGGTTCACTTACTGCGCCAAAGGTATGTGCCAACATGTACCATGATTTGGGAGAAGGTAAAAAAGGCGAACTCATTTTTCATCCGTATTACATCTGGAACGTGGCGGGGGTAAAAATCGGGTTTTTAGGATATACTGATCCGCTGGTGCCCATTCGTCAGTCGCCCAATTACAGCAAAGGAATTATTTACACCAAGCCGGAAGAAAACCTGGCGCACTATGTTGATGTGTTGCGTAACGATGAGCAGTGTGCTTATGTCATTATGCTATCGCATTTAGGGCTATCGCAACAGATTGCTTTGGCTAATTCACCGGAGTGCAAAGGTGTGGATTATATTTTTGGCGGAGATACACACGAGCGTGTGCGCAAGCCCCTCATTTGCAAATACAGCAAAGTGGTAGAGCCCGGAGCATTCGGGTCGTTTGTAGGCAAATTAAATCTTACGGTACAAAGCGGAAAAGTAGTTGGTGAAGAATACATGTTAGATGAGGTTGATCCGAATAAAAACAAAGCGGATAAAAAAATGTCAGCACTCATTAAAGCTAACGAACAACCTTTTGCTGAAGATATTTATAAGGTAGTAGGTTACAGTACCATTCCCCTCTACCGCTATTTTGTGGTGGAGAATACCATTGACACACTTATACTCGATGCTTTGAAATGGCAGGTACCTGAAGTAGATATTGCCCTCTCTAACGGATTCCGTTTTTGTCCGCCACGCACTACGCCCGATAGCACAGGCAACATTCCCATCACCAACGGATTTATTTTTGACATGTTGCCGGTAGACAGTACCGTGCGTACCGCACAGGTAACAGGCAAACAAATTTTCGACTGGTTCGAGAAAGAATTGAACAACGTATTTGCCAAGGATGCTTCGAAACGTTTTGGTGGCTGGGTAATCAAATTCAAAGGCATGACGGTTACGTTCAAAGCTTTTGAAGAAATAGGCAAACGTGTACAGGAAGTTAAAGTTGCCGGGCAGCCATTGGATTTAAATAAAGTGTACAGCATTTGTGCCTGTGAACGTGATGGCGACCCCGCAGATATGTTGTGCAGAATAAAAGGAGTGGCCAACGCCAAAAATACAGCACATACTCTGCATAGTGTTATGCGCAATTACCTGGCAAAAAATTCTCCGGTATCACCTGTTCCTCCGCTCAGTGCTAAGGTACTCGATGCGCCTCAAACATTACTTACACAGGTTTACGGTGTAGATTATGAGTTCAGGTAACAGTACAGCCCGACAGGGTTTAAAAGAAAATTTGCCGCAGTTTATATGGCTGGTAGTCATCAATGGTTTTGTTGGTGCTATGGCGGGTTTGGAACGTACGGTGATTCCTGCTTTTGCTGAAGAGCGCTTTCATATTACCAGTTACCTGGCCCTGCTTACTTTTATTGCAGGCTTTGGTTCTGCTAAAGCAATAGCCAATTTATTTACCGGCATTTTAGGAAGTAAATTCAACCGCAAGCAACTGCTTATTTCAGGATGGTTGTTGGCTTTACCGGTTCCGTGGATGATGATGTATGCATCAGACTGGGGTGTGGTGGTACTGGCCAATGTGTTGCTGGGCTTTAATCAGGGATTGGCCTGGTCAAGCACCGTGATTATGAAAATTGATCTGGTGGGTAAGAAACAACGTGGCTTAGCTATGGGGCTCAATGAATTTGCCGGATACATCAGTGTAGGATTGGGAGCTTTGCTGGCCGGTTATATCGCAGCAGTGTATTCGCCTGCTGAAGCATTGTTTATTCCGGCCATTGTACTCTCGGCAGTTGGTTTGTTACTGTCGGTTTTTATTGTACGCGACACAGCTCATTTTGCTGTTATGGAAAACCTGATTTATGAGCGCGGCACTCCGCTGAAAAATATCTGGAAGGAAGTAACCTATGCACACCAGAATCTTGGTCCGGTCACACTCAACGGATTTATCAATAATTTTAATGACGGAATTACCTGGGGTTTGTTGCCTTTGGTTATTGCAAAAACCGGCATCAGCATGCAACACTCCGGTTGGTTGATTGCCCTGTATCCCTTAACCTGGGGCCTCGTACAATTATATACCGGCAAGCGTGGAGACACACATTGCAAAAAACAACTGATTACTGCAGGTATGGTAACACAAGGTGCAGGCATGTTGCTGTTGTTTTTCAATTTTAACGTTCCGCTGCTGGCAACAGGGTTAGTATTGATGGGTGTGGGAACCGCATTGGTGTATCCCAGTTTTTTATCTACTGTGGCAGAAAATACTTTACCCAAGCAACGTTTAATGGCCTTAAGCATATTTCGTTTCTGGAGAGATTCAGGTTATGTGGCCGGGGCATTGCTGGGAGGCCTGTTGGCCGATTTTATAGGCATTCCGTACACGCTGCTTTTCACTGCCGGTATTACTATTTTAGCCGGCCTGTATGCAGAGTACCGCATGTGTTGTACCAACAAATTAGTTTGGAACAGCAACATGTGTGTGGAGGTGTATTGATCTCATAGGCCTGTGTAACCAATGTTACAATCCGTTAATTTATAAAGTTTCAACTTTGAGGAAAATTAATGAAGTATGAAACAGATACTAACTACACTCCTCTTGGTTGCCGGAATCACATTTATGTCAAGTGCACAATTTGTCAACTATACTGTGGCTTTGGAACCAATGCAGATAAATGGTTTGCCGGGTTTACAATCTTATGCCTGGGGCAAACACAACGGTAAATGGATTCTTATCGGAGGTCGATTAGACGGGCTACACCGCAGACAACCCTTTGCATCTTTTGCCGCGGCAGGAAACAATACGAACATTTATGTTGTTGACCCCGTAACCAAGAATTTGTGGAGTGCAGCTTTAAGTAGTTTGCCCGCAAGCATTGCCGAACAATTGCAAAGCACCAACATGCAGTTTTACCAAAGAGACAATATGCTGTACATCGCAGGTGGCTACGGGTACTCTGCAACAGCTGTTAACCATATCACACACCCATACCTTACTGCAATTGACCTGGCCGGATTAAGTTCAGCCATTATCAACGGGCAGAATATCAGCTCACACATCAGGCAAATTAGTAATCAGCAAATGGCTGTTACAGGCGGACATATGGGCATGTTGGATTCCATGTTTTATCTGGTGTGTGGCAATCGTTTTGACGGTCGCTACAACCCAATGGGTAATCCTACATTTACACAAGCATACACCAACCAGATTCGTAAATTTACTATTGACGATAACGGTACCAACTTAACCATTAAAAACTATTCAGCAGTTACTGATTCCGTTAACCTGCACCGCAGAGATTATAACATGACTCTGGGTTTCACTGTAAACGGAGCGCCTGATTACACCGTTTGGACAGGTGTGTTTCAATACGCTTTGGATTTACCCTGGCTCAACACCGTATCGCTCAACAGCAACGGACATTCAGTAAACAACGGCTTTAATCAGTACCTCAGCCAATACCACTCAGCAAACTTACCCATGTATGATTCCTCAGCCAATAGCATGTACACCCTGTTCTTCGGAGGAATAAGCCAATATTATGCAAACGATAGCGGTAACGTGATACGTAATGACAGTGTTCCTTTTGTAAAAACCATCAGCTATGTAAAACGTGATGCCAACGGAAACAGAAGCGAACATCTTTTAAAGCAACAGATGCCCGGTTATGTGGGTGCCGGTGCAGAGTTGATATTAAGTGACGGAATAGCACATTACGACAATGAAGTAGTAAAGATGAACAGCATACAGGGAGACTCCGTTTTAGCGGGGTACATCGTAGGCGGAATTAACAGCAGTGCCAAAAATATTTTCTGGATAAATGATGGTACACAAAGTACTGCGAATGCTGACATTTACAAGGTTTGGTTTATTAAGCACACCAACACCGCTGTCATCAACGTACAAGATCCGGTGCAATGGAAAGTGAGCATTTACCCCAACCCTTCCGACACGCAGTTTAATTTGCGTTTGCAAAACTTCAACCCTCAGGATTGGATTCAGGTAAAACTTACCGATGTACAGGGCAGGCTGATTTCAAAGGTATATGACGGTAAAGCCATAGCCGATGTTATTGAAGTGTCCACTAAACAACTGAGCAAAGGAGTGTATTTTCTTACCATCCAAAGCGGACAGGTGTGGCACGTGGAGCGGGTAGTGGTTAAGTAAAATACTCTTGTTTAGCCTCACGGTAGCTATTGTTGAGGGGAGCGAACACTTGCCTCCCCATTTTTATAAAATCTTTATACCCGAACAAGTACTTTTGTCAACCGAAACAAGTTGACCAATTGACCCTACTCGACCTAAGAAAATTTAACCGCTCAACTCAATACCTGATTAGCGTTGCTATTGTTACGGTAATTGCGGCCTCCTGTTATTTTAATGCCTCACTCATCAATTATAAAATTGTTGCGTTGGTGTTGTTAATGTCTGTTTCCATATTGGCAATGCTTTTAGACATACTGCCGGTTTTACTTGCAGCGGTTTTGAGTGCGTTGGTCTGGAATTTTTTCTTTATCCCGCCTTTGTTCACTTTTCATATTGATAATGCAGAAGACCTGTTGATGTTTCTGCTGTACTTCTTTATCGCAATGGTGAATACAGTGCTCTCATTCAAAATTCGTAAAGAGGAAAGGAAGGCCAGAGATAAAGAAGAGAAGGAGAAAGCGATAAAACTGTATAACACGTTGCTCAATTCGCTTTCACATGAATTGCGTACCCCTATAGCCACCATCATCGGGGCGGTGGATACATTAAAAGAGAATAAAGAACAACTGACAGCAGCTAATCAGAATGAGTTATTGAACCAGATTGACATAGCCGGTATGCGGTTGAACAGAGAAGTTGAAAACCTGTTGAACATGAGCAGACTTGAAACCGGTATGCTCCAGCCTAATTTTGATTGGTGTGATACAAATGAATTGGTGAATTCAGTTATTCAACAACTTTCCTCCTGTACCCAAACAATTCGTTTTGACCAGGATGAACGACTGCCATTATTCAAATATGACAGAGGATTAATGGAGCAGGTATTACTCAACCTTATACATAACGCCATCAATTACACCCCAGCGGATGCTACAATTCAGATTGATGTTGCTCAACAATCAGGGTACTGCATTATACACGTATCAGATAACGGCAAAGGAATTCCGGAAAGTGAAATTCAGTTTATTTTTGACAAATTTTACCGTTTGCCACACACCAAAACAGGTGGAAGCGGGCTGGGGTTGTCTATAGTGAAAGGTTTCATCGAAGCACACGGGGGGAATGTGACGGTAGAAAATAACCGGAACGGTGGACTTACATTTACCATTGCCATTCCTTCTGAAACATCTTATCCCCATAATCTCAAAAATGAATAAGGCGGAAATTTTAGTTGTTGATGACGAACCACAAATACAGAAGTTATTGAAAATAACTCTGGAGAGTAATGACTATAAAGTGTGGCAGGCAGAAACGGGCAAAGAGGGAATTGTTATGGCCGCTAATCATCCGCCCGAACTTATTCTGTTGGATATTGGTTTGCCGGATAAAAACGGACACGAAGTGTTGAAGGAGTTGCGCACCTGGTACAATAAATCTATCATCATCTTATCAGTACAGAATAGTGAACAGGATATAGTCTCAGCATTAGATAACGGAGCAACAGATTACCTTACCAAGCCATTCAGGAGTGCCGAATTGCTGGCCCGTATTCGTTCAGCAATCCGCAGAAATCAACTGCCCAACTACCACAACAAAATGGTGTGCGGAGTGTTGGAAATAGATGTGGCGGCAAGATGGGTAACTAAAAATAAAGAACCTTTAAAACTGACGGCAACAGAGTTTAATTTGCTTGTGCTGTTTGCAAAAAATGAAGGCAGGGTTTTAACACACCGTTACATTCTCAAAGAACTGTGGGGCCCGGCCTCACAAACGGAGACGAAGTACCTGCGGGTTTTTGTGGGCACACTGCGTAAGAAGATTGAAATTAACCCCGATTCACCTAAGCACATTATTACAGAAAGCGGAGTAGGATACCGTTTTGTGTAGTGTATTCTTTATGTCTTCTTTATACCGGCACTAAGTAGTTTTACATTCTACTGATAACTTTAGTCTCAATTTTGTGCGTTCAAATTCGGCAGAATGAAGAAGTACAACCTGCGCAGCAAACTACCGGCATTACCATTTTTGAAACACAGCATTTTAATACAGAGTATGAAAATAATTTTGGCTATAACTGCCATGCTCATCAGCACAGGACTAAACGCCCAATCATTAACCACACAAGAAAAACAAGCTATTGTGGAGCAGATTAAAAAAGAAATACTGGACAGCCTTTTAAAACACAGTTTTACGCCCACAGATACCGGCCTTGTCAAACAAGACAAACCCGAAGCGCCATTGCATGAACCCTTTGAAGGAATTGACATGAGCTGGCAAAACGGATGTGATCGCAGAACAGAAAATATCTGGAAAGACATGAAATATTTCACTCCAAGTATTTTGCTGGATAT
>DATGWX010000005.1:0-3080 GCA_035299275.1 Bacteroidia bacterium | reverse complement strand
CCTTATCGTCCTTCATGCAATCTTTCAACTTCTCATAAACCAGCCTGCGGTTACCTGCATTTTTGAGGTCAATAAAATCAACCACTATAATGCCACCCATATCGCGCAGGCGCAATTGCCTGGCAATAGCCTCGGCAGCTTCCAGGTTAACGGCCAGTGCATTGTTCTCTTGGTTCATGTCTGACTTGGTTTTGGCACCGCTGTTTACGTCAATAACGTGCATCGCTTCTGTGTGCTCAATAACCAGGTAGGAACCTCCGGAAAGCATAACCTCTTTGCCAAACGAAGATTTGATTTGTTTTTCTATACCGAAGTGTTCGAAGAAAGGTTCTTTACCGTTGTAATGTTTAATGATTTTTTCAAGGTGCGGTGCCTTATCTTTCACATACGTCTTTATCTGCTGAAAGACGTAGTTATCACTTACATGAATGGCAGTGAAAGAATCATTAAGCATATCACGCAGAATAGAAATGAATCGGTCTGATTCACCCAATATTTTTTGCGGTGGTTTTGCTTTTTTAAGTTGCAGAAGTACCTTTTCCCATTTCTCTACCAGATCATAGTAATCCCGCTCCACGTCTTCAATACTGGCTCCCTCAGCAACTGTACGCACAATAACACCGTAATTTTTTGCTCTGATGGTATTGAACAGTTGTTTGAGCCGCTGACGCTCTTCGTTGTACTTGATTTTTTTGGAAACAGAAATAGTATTGCTGAAAGGCACCAAAACCAGGTATCTGCCGGCCAGTGAAATTTGGGAACTCAATCGCGGACCTTTGGTAGAAATAGGTTCTTTCACTATCTGCACCATCAGTTGCTTTTCTTTGCCCAGCACCTGTGTGATTTTTCCGGTTTTTTCGATATCCGGCTCGGAAGTAAAACGACTTAAATCGGCATGTTTGATATTGCCCGTTTGCGTTTGTTTAGTAAATTTTATCAGGGACAAAATCTGCGGACCCAGGTCGAGATAATGCAAAAAAGCGTCCTTCTCGTGCCCCACGTTAATGAATGCAGCGTTTAACCCCGGCATAATTTTATTGATAACACCCAGATGAATATCACCTACCGAGAAGTTATTGGAGATATTCTCCTGATGTAACTCGGTAAGCTTCTTATCTACTGTTAGCGCAATGGTTACGCCCGATGAGTCGGAGCTAATGAATAATTCACTACTCATTACAACGACAATTGTATAAGAAGAATTAATCCTTAACTAAGGATTATTTCTTCTTATGCCTGTTCTTTCTTAGCCTCTTTTTACGTTTGTGAGTGGCTATCTTATGTCTCTTTCTTTTTTTACCGCTTGGCATAAGTTTAATTATTTTTAATGTCTTTAATCAATTCGTCAATGTTCTTACGGGCTTCCTCACTCGTGGTTAAAGTCTTGCATACTTCAAGTGCCTTAACCGCTTTGTCTTTCTGCCCCAACTGGCTGTAAATATCAGCCAGGTAATAGTAATACTCAGAGTTCATTGGCTCCAGCTGTCTCAGTTTTTCAAAACGTTCAACCGCTTTGTCATACTGGCCCGACTGAATAGACAACATTCCGAGTGTGTATATCGCCTGTACATTATTGGAATCTGCAGCAAGTACTTCTTTCAATAATGTAACAGCCTGCATTACTTCTGTACCTCCCTGAGCCATACACAAAGCCAGGGAATTTTTTACTTCCGCGTTGCTGTCGTCTATCTTCAGCGACCCGAAATATGCTTTTTTAGCTCTGTCAACAGCAAACACCACATATAGCGAATCGGTTGACTGGCGGGCGGCATTCAAATAACTGTCACCTGCCTTTTTCCAAGCTACCGCTGTTGGTTTTGCTTCAGCAGCTTTGTAATAATATCTTCCGGCCATGGAACCAATTTTGAGCGAATCATATAAAACGGCTACACTCAAAAAATCTTCCTGTTCGCGTAACTGCTTCAATTGATCTTGTTGCGAGTTAGTCAGTGAGGCATTTTTCTGCTCCTCCAACTTTTCCTCATCCAGCGCCACAGCTGTTTCTTCCTTCGGCTCTACTTTTTTAACGGCTGATTTAAAACCTTTAACAAACAAAGCGGAGCACAGAAGAATAACTGCAAATGCTACAACCAGCGGGTTACGATAGGCACGCATCAGCGAAAATTACGCTTAGTTAGCTTTAGCTGATTTTTTTGCAGCTGCTGATTTTACGTTATCGCTCTTTTTTACTTTGTCAACAAACGTTTTAGCAGGTTTGAAAGCAGGAATATAATGCTCATCAATTACCATAGCAGTGTTGCGGGAAATGTTACGGGCTATTTTTTTAGCTCTCTTTTTTACGATAAAGCTACCGAAACCTCTGAAATAAACATTTTTACCATCAACCATAGAGGTTCTAACTACTTTGAAAAATGTCTCAACACATTCTTGAACGGCTAATTTTTCTACTCCTGTTTTTGCAGAGATTTCTGCAATTACTTCAGCTTTTGTCATTGTACTTTAAACTTTATTATTATTTAGAATTCAGTTAATTAAAAATCAAGTCTCCCTAATTTTTTGGGGCAGCAAACTTAGTGAAAATTTCTTTTTAAAAAACATTTTACGCTGAAACAAAATTATTTGTGAATATTTTCGCGCCACATACATGTCATTTTCCTCCTCATTAATTCGCTGGTACCATAGAAACAAGCGCGTTTTGCCCTGGCGCGATACCAAAAATCCGTACCACATCTGGTTGTCGGAAATAATTTTACAGCAAACCCGCGTAGAACAGGGATTACCTTATTTTGAGCAGTTTATAAAAAAATATCCCACATTGAAGCAACTGGCTGCTGCCCCTGAGGATGACGTACTTAAGTTATGGCAAGGGTTGGGATATTATAGCAGGGCTCGTAACATGCTGGCTACCGCGCGCATTATTGTAAAAGAGCACAAGGCTGTTTTCCCTAAAACAGCAGCCGAACTTAGTCAACTGAAAGGAATAGGCCCATACACCGCTGCCGCTGTAGCTTCCTTTGCTTTTGGAGAAGCCGTTCCGGTAGTAGATGGCAACGTTTTCAGGGTGCTGAGCCGATATTTAGGTTTTACCACGCCCATTGACAGCTCCGGAGCTCGAAGAT
>DATGWX010000004.1:0-2155 GCA_035299275.1 Bacteroidia bacterium | reverse complement strand
TTATTAGAACCTGTGGCTGTTTTTTTTACATACACTATGGTTTGTGCATGTGAGTAAATACTGAGAATAGCCAGTAACATTACACTTGAAAGATATTTTATTGATTTCATATGCGATAAATTAAATGTTGAGTCAAAAATGAGCAGAGCAATGTGTAAATAACAGTGACAATACATATCCTGTTGAACCCAGTTCATTTTCCGTACCGCATGAAAATACAAAAAGCCGCACATTGATGGTGCGACTTTTTGTAAGATGGGCATTTCTACCCCACGGTAAGTTTATTGTCTTTCAGTTGTTGCTCAAAATCTGATTTACGTTCGCGGGCTACATGAACAGATGAACCGTTTTCGAGTATCAGCGTGCTGTCGCCACGATTGTACTTCTTGATAAAGTTGATATTAACTATATACGATTTGTGTGAGCGAAAAAAGTTGACTCTTCCGGTTAACACTTCTTCGAAGAATTTGATTTTTTTACTTACCAACAAGGGAGAACCTGTTTTGAAATGTACGTTGGTATATGAACCATCTGCTTCCAGATACATAATGTCATTTACTTCCACAAACAGTAACCCGTCCATAACGGGTAAGGCAATTTTGCTGAACTGGTCATTGTGAAAAGCATCTTTCAGTAAATCGAGCCGCTGCTGCATATTCTGTTTACTCAGCTTGAGCTTTGCTTTTTCAACAGCTGCTTTAAGTTTATCAATATCAACCGGTTTTAACAGGTAATCAACAGCTGAAACTTCAAAAGCTTTGAGCGTATACTCATGATAGGCGGTTACAAATATAATTTCGAAGTCGACATCTCTGAAAAAGTTGAGTAATTCAAATCCGTTGTACTCCGGCATTTCAATATCAAGAAAAACCAACTGAGGGCGGTGTTGGTTGATGGCAATAACTCCTGCGGGCACATTGGCCACAGCAGCAATCAATTCAACATCCGGACAAAACTGTTTGATAAAACTGCTCAGTGTGTTCCGAGCACGTTCCTCATCATCAATTATTATGGCTTTAATAGTAGAAGTGGTCATGTGTTAAACAAAGGTACCTTGAATACATATCCATGTTCCGGCCAATTCATATTCCGTCACATTGAATTCATCAAAACCAAATTACTTCCGCAACAAGCCGCTTATTGAACGATGTAACCGTATTCTTTTTTTATCTGCGATTTAGATTTGTTCAGCACTTTCACCGTCATGGGTATATTGGTAAGCGGACGGTTATTGCCTGAAGAACGCGGTTGTTTTACAATAGAATCAGCCACTTCAATACCTTTCATTACAATACCGAAAACAGTATAGTTGCCATTTAATTGTTGGGTGCCATTCTCATCAACGGCAATGTAAAACTGAGAACCGCTGGAGGCTTTTTGAGGATTAACGCTATCTCCCAAACGAGCTGCAGCAACTGCACCTCTCACATGCTTAAGTGAGTCAACAAATTCAGCAGGGATGGTATAACCGGGCCCACCTTGCCCGTCATTGTTCGGGTCGCTGTCCTTTGAATTGGGATCGCCTCCCTGAATCATAAAGTTAGGAATTACGCGGTGAAAAGTAGTGCCGTTATAAAAACCACTATCAGCCAATTTCAGAAAATTATCCCGGTGCATGGGCGTTTGTTTATACAACCAGATGTACATTTTGCCAAATGAAGTACTTACTTCAATTATTTTTTCTTTTGCTTCGGGAGCAGGGCTAACCGTGTTTTCATCTTTGTCTTTGCTTGAACAAGCTAATAAAACAACCAGTGCGAGGATCGGAATCCAAAATACTTTTTTAATCATGTTATAAAGGGTTTTGCTAATGTTAACGTTCCGTTTTGTTCGCTAAGGTAATTGAACTCTTCATTTTTTACAATCATGTATCCGTCTAAATCAGCAAAATCAACGCCTGCACATAAATGCCACGCGCTCGCAATGCCCAAAGAGCTTTCAATCATACAACCAATCATTGTTTTTAACCCCGCTTTACGGGCGTTACGTAAAATTTCCAAACCTTTCCTGTAGCCGCCTGCTTTCATCAGTTTCATGTTTACCCCGTGAAATTGCTCCGATATACTTTGCATGTCGGTAGAGTCAGTAACCGATTCATCAGCCATCAGCAAAAACGGACTTAGGGGCTTGGCGTATTTATAATCCCCTGTACAAT
>DATGWX010000003.1:0-5149 GCA_035299275.1 Bacteroidia bacterium | reverse complement strand
GGGGATAGGCTTTTTTAATTTTTTAGTTAGCTTTGGATTAGCCATAACCGTTGCAGCCAAATCACGCAAGGTGGGCAAAAAAGAATTTATAGAACTACTTAATTGGGTAAAGAAATATATTCGCAGGTATCCGAAGGATTTTGTTGTTCCGCCCAAAACAGATCGCAAACCTCAGGATATTGATATTACACTAGCATAACATGGGAATAAAATCATTTCTGGCAAAACCGTTTGCCCGATTTATTACCAACAAGGTAAAAAAAGAAAGTGCTGACGCATTGCAGTGGCAGGACTACTGGTTTAAGAAACTGCTCTCCAAAGCATCCAATACAGCCTTTGGCCAAGACCATATGTTTGACTCCATAAAAACTTACGAGGACTTTAAGCGCCATGTACCCATAAGGGACTACGAAGGATTCAGAACATACATTGAACGCGCAGTGAATGCAGAGGAGAACATTCTGTGGCCGGGCAAACCCCTTTACTGGAGTAAAACTTCCGGCACCACATCCGGTGTAAAATATATTCCCATCACGGATGATTCGATTCCTTACCACATCAACTCTGCCCGCAACGCATTGTTGCATTACATAGCTGAAACGGGAAAATCTTCTTTTGTTGACGGCAAACTGATCTTCTTATCCGGGAGCCCAGAACTGGATACTAAAAACGGAATCCCCGTTGGCCGGCTATCAGGCATTGTGAACCACCACATACCGCAATACCTGCGTAGAAACCAGATGCCATCTTATGCTACCAACTGCATTGAAGATTGGGAACAAAAAGTGGATGCCATTGTGGAAGAAACATTTGATGAAGACATGACCCTTATCAGCGGAATTCCGCCCTGGGTTCAAATGTACTTCGACAAACTCTCAGAGAAAGCAGGAGGTAAACCGGTAAAGGATATCTATCCCAATTTTAATCTGTTTGTTTTTGGTGGAGTAAATTTTGAACCTTACCGGGCCAAAATCGAGAAGGTTATAGGAAAAGCTATAGACACTATAGAAACGTATCCGGCATCAGAAGGATTTATTGCCTACCAGAACTCACAAAAAGAAAAAAGTTTGCTGCTGTTGGTGAACAACGGAATTTTTTATGAGTTCATTCCCACTGAAGAGTTTTTCAATGAAAACCCAACCCGCATTTCTTTAAAAGATGTGGAACTGGACAAGAACTACGCTATTATTCTCAACACCAATGCGGGCTTATATGGCTACAACATTGGTGATACCATAAAATTTGTTTCTAAGAATCCATATAAACTTATGGTTACCGGCCGCATCAAACATTACATCTCTGCCTTTGGAGAACATGTAATTGGTGAGGAAGTGGAGCATGCCATACTCTCCGTTGCAAAACAAGAAAATGTAGAAATCATTGAATTTACTGTGGCCCCTATGGTAAACCCCAAAGAAGGCCTCCCCTATCACGAGTGGTTTGTGGAATTTGGCAGCCTGCCCGGTGACCTCAATACGTTTTCACTAAAAGTAGATGAAGCCATGCGCAGTAAAAATATTTACTACCGTGATTTAGTTGGCGGACACATTCTTCGCCCGCTTGTGATGCACGCTTTACAAAAAGGGGCATTTATTGAATACATGAAAAGTGAGGGCAAGCTGGGTGGACAAAATAAAGTTCCCAGACTTAGTAATGACCGTAAGATAGCGGAAAAGCTAACTCCTTTTATATCTGCTTAAAAAATACGTTTCGATGAATTAGTTGAAAAGCCTGATGGCTTTGTCTAATTTTACACACTGTACCGTTCTGCTGTAGTAACTGCTAACTATTTAACTAAACGTGAAGTATGCGCATTAAACTGTCTACCGAATTTAAGGTAGTCTTTTATTTCATTATCACCACAGTGGTGGTGGTGGTAACCGGAATACTGGCCTTTCATAACCTCAACCGGCTCACCGAATCTATCCAGCAGAGTAAAACATCAGAAATAAAAATGCTCCTGCTCAAGGGTATCAACTCTGATATGGCTTCCGCAGAAAGCAGTGTAAAATCATTTGCTCTAACCTCAGAAACTGACTATTTAGAACAATACAATGAGGTTAACCAGTCTCTCTATCAAAAAATAAGCTCGCTGGATTCATTGGCAGTTAAGAATAAACCCCAACACGAGCTGCTCACTGAAATGACCCCGTTAATTGAGGAAAAGCTTGCACTGCTGGAGGGTTACATTGAATTGGAAAAGCGTGGTTTGGTTATTAATGAGCTCAACTCACTAGCCAAAAAACTAGATGAACGAAGGAATAAAGTAGAATCAGAGAAAATTGCGAAAGAAGAAAAAGGAGGTGTGTTTAAACGTCTCTTCAGGAAAAAGGACAAAAAGAAAAAAGAAGCAGAAGAAAAGAAACGCAACCCTGAAGAAATAAAGAAAAAACAACTCCTGCTGCTCGAAGAAATGAAAAAGGATGTGAACGCGGTAAAGCAGAAACAATCGCGTACACTTAAAACCTTCGACACCCACGAGCTCAACCTTACACAACGCAACAAATTTCTTTCAGAAGAAATAAGGGCATTGGTTACTTCTATGGAGGTTATTGAAATAAATGAGGCCAATGCATTGGTTATTGCCAACGAGCAAAAGCACAAAGAAACCAACCGCATGATTGCTATATTCTCTATTGCCACCTGCATACTGCTGGTGAGCATGGGCTGGATATTGTATGTTTACCTCAAAAAGCGAAACCAATACGAAACCGCTTTGATAGCGGCACGCAATGAAGCCGAGAATTACTCTGCCATGCAGGAGGTTTTTCTAGCCAATATGAGCCATGAGGTACGCACTCCCATGAACGCCATATCAGGTTTTACAGAGCAATTGCAGCATACCACACTAAACAACCAACAACAAACCTACGTGGACATTGTGCGTAAATCAGTAAAACACCTGCTGGTTATTATTGATGACATACTCGATTACTCTAAGTTGAAAGCAGGAAAGCTCCGCATCGAAAACATCAACTTTTCGCCTGAAACACTTGTGAGCGATGTGATAACATTGATGAGTAATCAGGCCGATAAAAAACAGCTGTATCTGAAATCTTCCTTCGAAAAAAAGTTACCTGATGCATTAATGGGTGACCCGGTAAGGTTAAAACAAGTGCTCATCAACATTATTGGTAATGCAATAAAATTTACTTCAACAGGTGGGGTAAAACTCCATGCAAAATATGCAGCAGGCAGTCTGCAACTCACTATAACCGACACCGGCATTGGCATTGAAAAAGATAGTATCAAAAGAATATTTGAAGCATTTGAACAAGCCAATACCTCCACTACACGCGTATACGGAGGGTCGGGGTTAGGTTTAGCGATAACCAAGAAACTGGTAGAACTGATGAACGGCACCATTCATTTTAGCAGCGAGCTAAATAAGGGAACAACGGTACAGATAAATTTACCCTATGCTATAGGAGACGGGATTCCTGAAGCACAGCAGACCAATATGGCTGAAGTAAAGTCTCTGGTTAAAGGTTTACGTATTCTTGTTGCAGATGACGAAGAGTGGAACATCAAACTACTGCAAGCCATATTCGGGAGCTTATCCGTGCAGCTTACCTGCGTTAGTGACGGAACCACAGCCATAGAAGAAATTGAAAAGTATGAGTTTGATCTTGCTTTGCTGGATATGCGTATGCCGGGCAAGGATGGGATTGCAGTAACCAAGAGTGTAAGGAGCATGAAAGATGAAAGCAAATCCCTCCTTCCTGTTATTATACTTACAGCATCAGCCAATAATAATCATTTAGACGCTTGCAGAGAAGCGGGAGTAAATGCCATTCTTATAAAACCGTTTGATGAAACCCTGTTGCTGGAGAAAATTATTCAGGTAACCACCAATACTTCCTATATTGCAAAACGTGCCGTTGGTAATGCATTTGAAGAACAATCTACCCCGGCCGACAACCAATTAAGCCACAACCTTTCTCACCTCATAAAACTAGCCAACGGGGATCAGGTCTTCTTAAAAGAGATGATAAAAACCTTTGCACGAAACCTGAATAAAACTATAGAGGAATGTGCCCCGCTTATAGAAAATGAGAACTTTCAGGAAGTATATGAACTGGTACATAAGATAATCCCCCCCTGCCGTTTTATGGAAGCTCACGAACTGGTGAAACTTTTTAAGCAGCTGGAAGAGAACACGCAAACAAAAAACAAAAACAGTGCATTGACATTGCTTAATGACATTAAAATTGCCGGCAATAACCTGATACAAATACTTTCAAAAGAATATACTGACTAACCATATCCATGAAAAGAAAGCCTTTTACATTATTTGTTGTTGAAGATGATGAATGGTACAACAACCTCATTACTTACACCCTCTCCCTCAATCCGGAGTATGCTGTAAAAAGTTTCCGTGATGCTAAATCATTCCTTCAAGCTTTGCCCGAACAACCTGATGTAGTTACGCTTGACTTCAGATTACCTGATAGTACCGGTTTGGATATATTGAAGTCAATTAAAGCAACCCATCCGGAATGCGAAGTGATTATCATATCTGAACAGGATAATGTGGAAACTGCGGTAGACCTGCTTAAGGAAGGAGCATACGATTACCTGGTTAAAACAACCGATATACGCGACCGTCTGCTTAACTTAATTACCAATATCAAAGGCAAACAATCACTGAAAGAACGTATTTCTCAACTGGAAAAAGAGGTTGAAAAAAAATACGACTTCCAATCTACCATAATCGGGCAAAGTGAACCTATTTTAAAATTGTACGATTTTATTGCTAAAGCTGTTGAATCAAATATTAACGTATCGGTAACCGGTGAAACAGGAACCGGAAAAGAACTGGTGGCAAAAGCCATTCATTACAATTCAGCAAAAAGGAAAAAACCATTTGTTGCTGTAAACATTGCAGCTATTCCTTCTGAGCTCATTGAAAGTGAACTTTTCGGACATGAAAAGGGTGCATTCACCGGAGCAGCTACCCGAAGAATAGGTAAGTTTGAAGAAGCCAGCGGAGGCACGTTATTTTTGGATGAAATAGGTGAAATGAATCTTAACCTGCAATCAAAACTTTTGCGCGCATTGCAGGAAAAAGAAATAGTGCGTGTAGGCAGTAATACAGCCATTCCGGTTGATTGCAGAATTATCATTGCAACACACAAAAATCTGAAAG
>DATGWX010000002.1:0-2923 GCA_035299275.1 Bacteroidia bacterium | reverse complement strand
AAAGCCCACCTTAAGGTGCAACCCTTTGTACGGACTCAAATGATAATCGGGGTTAAAGTGAAAGTAGGTGCGGTTGTAGGGTGTTTCGGCTGATACGACATTGAGTGCGGTATACAACTCCACAAGATGCACTCCGGCAATTAACTTGGTGAATGCACCGTCAAAAATAATGTCGTGTTCCTTGGTGTCAATGGCATATTTGGTGGCCTGAAAAAGATAGTAGTTAAGTCCCAGGTCATAACGGAAAGAAGAACTGTCTTGCTGTTTGTTGTTTACCCGTCCCTCCAGATTAATCGTATTCAAAATACGTTTGGCCGGGTCAATTTGTAAGAAACTGCCCGGGTCAGTGATGCTGTCGGGTAAGCCGTATGCCCTGAAAGCGTTACGCTGGTAATTGCCTGTTAAAGATAAGGTGCTCTTTTTGTAGAAACGTTTAAAATCACCTCCCAGGTTGTTATCACTAAATCGGTTGAAATCTTTATCACCTTTGGCTGAGTAGTGTTTGTAAAAGATGTTGGCATGGTAGCTTCTTGAACGCAAACTGTTCATGTAAAATTCAAATATGGGCGAAGCGTAATTACCAAAGCCTATTTTGGTGTAGTTGTTTTTTAGTTTTGGCAACGCTGATGAACCCATGAAGAGGGGTTTAGCCACAGTAAAAGTAGGAGAAAGGGCTAACTGCGCAGCAGGTAAGGTGTACTTAAGATTGGGTGCTTTAAACTCAGGTATTTCAGGGTTGGGCAGCACTTTTATTTTGATGGCATCACTCAGGGTGGCGTTGTAGTTTTTTACCACGTCAATCACATCAGTTCTCAAGGTGTCCTGCGCCATAAGGGCCGGACTGATGAGCAGCATTACCGCTGCAACAATGGAATTACTTTTATTCTTCATCATCTTGATTTACCGGTTTATTCTTCAATTCATTTGCTTCTTTTTCTGCCTTTTCAGCAGCCGTAATCACAGCCAGTTTTTCGCGGGCTATTTTGTTCAGGTCTTCACCTTTGTAGTTATCAATTATACTTTGTAAAGTGGCTTTGGCTTGAAAAGCATCTTTCTTTTCCATGTATACATCAGCGAGTAAAATGAAGGCTTTGGCCACCCAGTAGTCATAACTGGAGTAGTTATCGTTCAGTTCGAAAATGTGTTTTTCACATTGTTTCCAATCTTTTTTCAGGAAACTGATTTGAGCCAGTGCATACTTGGCCTCAGCTGCATTAGCATTTTTAGTTTCTTTAATTACATACTCAAAATAACCTCTGGCTGAATCCGGCTGTTGGTAGTTGTTTAAAAAGATGCGACCCAATATGAGGTTGCCTTCCACCAGTGCCTCTTTGGTACTTTCATTAAAGGCGGTGAGTTTACGGGCAGCGGTAAAAGCAGTATCAAATTTTTCTAACCGGTAACTGCAACGCAACTCACCTAAGTAAGCCACCATCTGGTTGTCTTTGTTTTGAGCGTATTCTTCCAACAGGTAGTAGTAGCTAAGTGCCAGTTGGTAATCTTTTTTCAGGAACTGAATGGTAGCAGCCATGCGGGCTGAACGTTCACTGTATTCATTGCGCGGTTGTGTTAATACGTACTGATAACCGGTAAAAGCAATGTCGTTTTGTTTGTCTTTGTAATCGCACTCGGCTTTGTAGAAGTTGGCCGGAACAATAAAGAATCCTTCAGGAAAACGTTTAATGTAGGAAGCAAATGATTGCACTGCTTTAGTGCAATTGCCGTTGCGGTAAACACTCAAGGCAGATTCATAAGAGACAGAATCCTGATACGAAAGCGTTACGCCTGCATCGGGTATATTTTTAAGGTAATCGAAGTAGATGTCGCTTTCTCCACGGGCCACATATATAGCACGGATGGTATTTAAGGCTTCTTTTCCTTCTGTTGTTTTGGTATATTGTTCAGCTACCTTTTTGAATTGTTCCAATGCTTTTTCATCATCGTGCTTGTTGTAATGAATAAGCCCTAAACTCATTCTTGCCCTGCGGTAGTAAATGCTGTTTGGGTATTCACTCAGTATGTATTCAAACTCACGAATGGCACTCGGATAATCTTCCTGTTGCAGGCGGGTGTTGGCTATTTCAAATAAGGCATCATCAATGTAACCCGAGCGCGGAAACTTATTGGGTATCTGACGAAGTGTTTTTACTTTATCCTCGGGTTGGTTGATTACCCCTTGAATCATGCCTTTCTGGAACAAAGCATAATCACTTCCGTTGGCATTGCGTTCAATCGCATAGTCGTATGCCGCCAAAGCTTTGTCGTAGTTCTTTAGTTTGAAATAACAATCGGCTGCACGCATACAACCGTCTAAATACATTTGTGGTTGCTTACCAAAAAACGATTCCAGCTGACGGAATTTTTCGAAGTGTGCAGCTGCACTTGCGTAGTTCTCTTGTTTGAAATCACAATACCCCAGGTTGTAATACGTGAGCGGGTAATACTTGGTTTCTTTTATTTCGTTGGTGTAGTAGTTAAGGCAAACGTTGAACTTGCTGTCGGCCTCCTTGTATTTACCCTCTTTATACAAAATTTCACCCTGCCAGAAATGAGAAAGGGAATACAGTTTTTTATCGAAGTTATAGTTGGCCGATTTGTCGAACAATTTGGATGCTTCTTCAAATTCATTGTTCAGGTAAAGCTCTTCTGCCCGGTAGTAGGTTACTTTTTGGTAAGCCGTTTTGATATCGTTGTTTTTAATTTTTATGCTTTCCAAAATAGGAATGGCTTCCTTGTAGTTTTTAGTGTTGAGGAACAACTCACTCAGAATACGTTTGGCTTCTTCGTTGTTTTTCGACTCCGGATATTCGTTGATGAACTCTACCAATTGTTTGGCCGCAATCTGGTGGAAGGCCAGTTCGTAAGAGAGTTTAGCTAAATTGTAAAGTGCGTCTGATTTTACTTCTTCAATGAATCCGAGCGT
>DATGWX010000001.1:0-11215 GCA_035299275.1 Bacteroidia bacterium | reverse complement strand
TACTGACGGACGCATTCACCCGGCCCGTATTGAAGAAGTGGTAACCAAGGTGAAAAAGCAGATTGAAGAGGAAGTGGTAGAAATAGGCGAGCGCGTTTGTGTTGATATGGGTATTCATGGTTTACACCCTGAACTTATTCGTATGGTAGGACGTATGCGTTATCGCTCATCCTACGGACAAAACCTTTTACAACACTCGCGCGAAGTTGCTAACCTGTGTGCCACCATGGCGGCTGAGTTAGGCTTAAATGTAAAACTCGCCAAACGTGCCGGTCTGTTACACGATATTGGAAAAGTGCCGGATGATAATCCGGAAACCCCACACGCATTGCTGGGTATGCAATTGGCCGAGAAGTATAAGGAACATCCGGAAGTTGTTAATGCCATAGGAGCCCACCACGATGAGATTGAGATGACTACCTCGCTTGCACCATTAGTACAGGCTTGTGACTCCATTTCAGGTTCACGCCCCGGAGCCCGCAGAGAAGATGTAGAAAATTATATCAAACGTTTGAAAGACCTGGAAGCATTAGCGCTTTCTTACCCCGGTGTCGAAAAATCATTTGCCATTCAGGCCGGTCGCGAACTTCGTGTGGTAGTGGAAAGTGAGAAAATTTCTGATGAACAAGCCGATATCTTGTCATTTGATATTGCCACCCGTATTCAAAAAGAAATGACCTATCCGGGACAAATTAAAGTAACGGTAATACGTGAGAAACGCGCAGTGAACTTCGCCAAATAATCTGGGAGTTTGCTTCGCATAAAAAGAAAGCCTGTTTCGAAAGAGACAGGCTTTCTTTTTATGCGAAGCGAGGGTGACAAAATATTTTTTTTAGTTTTCAGATAAAAGTGTAGTATTGCTATTGAAAACCGTTTTATTTAATCTATTCATTTAATACTGCCTGCCACAGCCAAACATTTTTAAATCAATTTATACACCTAATTTTTTTAGTATGAAAACTATTTTACCTAAAAGAGCGCTTCCATTAATTCTGCTTTTGCTTATGCATCATGCATGGGCGCAAAAGTTTGTAAACCCAATTCCGATTCCTTATACCATTAGTGGTACATCGTTTAATTTGCAGGTCACAGATGCGGCACACAATTTCAACCCTGCTTCAGGTCAGCCTTCTATTCAGGATTCAACTAATGCGATTATTCCAACCCGTTGTTATAATCAGAACCCTTCCCCATCAAATGCGCTGACTTATTTAGGCCCTACACTTATTTGGCAGAAAGGATTACCTATTCAGATTAATATAACTAATAAGCTTACTGAACGTACAACTGTTCATTGGCACGGCTTAAATCTACCCTCTAAATGGGATGGCGGGCCACATGAGCCTATAGAAATAAACGGCCCCTGGAATCCTAATTTTACAGTTATTGATCCGGTCCAAACAGTTTGGTACCATAGTCACCTCATGGACTCTACCACAATGCAGGTAATTCAGGGCTTGGCTGGTATGATTATAATCGAAGACCCGGCTGATAGTCTCAAAAAACATCTTCCTCATACCTACGGCAAAAATGACTTCCCTATAGTTATTCAGGAGAAAGGATTTAATTACAACGGTAGCAAAGTAACCTCAGTGGATATAAATTCAGGTGGTTCCATAGCAAATCCGGGGAATGGGCCTTATACCGTTATTAATGGAGTCCAATATGGTGTGTTGCGTGTACCAAAACAAGTAGTACGTCTTCGTTTTCTTAACGGATCACATAGAAAGTCTTTTCAAGTTTGTTTGTCAACCCAAAAAACGAAACAACGCCCACTACTGAATCAAAGTATTCAGCCTATGTATCTTGTGGCAACAGATGGAGGTTATACAGGGCAACCATATCAAATGGATTCTATTTTGTTTGCACCAGGAGAGCGTATGGAAATGTTAGCAAACTTTAGTAGTGCAAATAATAATGACACCATTTACCTGATGAACCTGAGCAGCACAATGCCTCAAGGAATTATCAACGGACCCGGTAATGGCCCACTTCCAAATCAATTTAATAGTAAGATTGATACTGCCTTCTTGGCCATTATTGTTACTGATACCATTCAGCCCTTAGACTCAATCAAAACGATACCAAGTGCTTCATTGTTTCCTAGTTACACACTTATGGATACATCTACAGTAACACCTGAGAGACACCGAACAAAACATTTGGTTAATTTGACTGGAGGGCCTGGTCAAGGTGGAGTATGGACGATAGATGGTGATACTATGGATATGGAGAAACTAAATGATACCATATTAGTAAATACTACCGAAATATGGACAATAAAAAACAATACAGCAGTATACCATCCTTTCCATATTCATAAAGTACAGTTTCAGATATTTCAATACAGTACAGATACAAACAGTGTCGGTTTCCTATTCCCTAATCTACCTAACCACTTGAAAGGTTGGAAAGATGATGTGCTTGTACCCAGATACGGTTTCATAAAATTTGTAACTAAGTTTGAAAATTATGGAGATGACATGGTTGACCCAATGAACGGCTTTATGTATCACTGCCATATTTTAACTCATGAAGACCACAGTATGATGCACCAGTTCATCGTACTCGATTCAGCTGCATACTATATGGCTACTGGAATTAACACGCCTAAGCAAGTTGAGTTGGGTAATTTTACTATGTATCCCAACCCGGCTGCTACTAACCTTTATATAAAAGGAGAAAGCAAGCAAGCTGGTGTAATTCGTATAACGGATTTGCTTGGTCGTACCCTCAAGGAAGAAAATGTTTCAGCATTTAACGGAACCACTTCAATTTTGGTGGGAGACTTACCTCGTGGTATGATACTGGTTGAATGGACATCGGGGAATAACCGTGTTGTTCAGAAGGTGTTTCTGAAATAGAAACACTGTAGCAATATTTTACAGATAAGCCCGTAATGAGATGCATTACGGGCTTATTTATTTTTTGATTTGCGGTGACAATTTAATTCAGGTAGAAGCGCCCCTGAAAGTCCCCGAATACAGGAATCAGCACTCCGTTTTCATTTAAGTCGCACTTGAAACCACCTCTCACCCAGGTAAATTTACCATCAGGCGGCATTTTTCTAAAGCCGTATACTTCAAAGTAGGGATCGTTTTTCTGAACAATATCGGCTGAGGTATAATGGAAGTAAAAATCATCTTCACTCACCAAGCTGCCTTGTAAAGCCAGATCGTGGGCATACCATTCCACTTCCACGCCTTTGGTCATGTCACACACAGTAGCGGAAGGAGATTCTTTCAGGCTGTAAACGTGATAAGGCTGCAAGGCAAATCCGTCCATGTATTCCCGCTGGTCCTTGTCAATTACAAAATTAATGCGCAGGCAATAGGTGGTGTCATTCCGGTCAAATGAGGCGGTGATGCCCTGTTTAAACACATTGTTGTAAACAGAACCAAACATATAACTTTCCTCTATGCGGGTGAAATTGAATGAAGAATCGCCCTTATAGTTAAAGTGCATATAGGGTTCATCGTCTGCTTTATTTTCCAGCCGGTTGTCGGGTGTGTAAATGGCTGTTGAGTTGTCGTCCTTTTTGCAGGAAACAAAAACCATTAGCGCTGAGGCGATTAAAAGTAAAATGTGTTTCATATCGGTTAGTTCTTGTACTTCAGAAACAATATTTTTGGGCCGGGTGTTGCATCAATATCAAGTTTTTTTTCAAAGGCAAATTTCTGCAAAGTAAAGACTTTCAGCTACCTTTGTGCCATGGTTAACGTTACAACACACAAAAATACCGACTATTTCATTGAATTGGAACACCACTACGGGGCACACAATTATCACCCGTTGCCGGTAGTGATTGAGCGGGGTGAGGGTATTTTCATGTGGGATGTGGAAGGCAAAAAGTATTTCGACTTTCTTTCTGCTTACAGTGCTGTTAATCAGGGGCATTGCCACCCGCGTATCATTAAAGCACTTACCGATCAGGCAGCTCAGCTTACCTTAACTTCACGAGCTTTTCACAACAACCGGTTGGGGGAATACGAAAAATTCATTTGCGATTTTTTCGGATACGAGCGTATACTGCCCATGAATACAGGAGTAGAGGGTGGAGAAACTGCCATTAAACTGGCCCGCAGGTGGGGCTATCAGGTAAAAGGTATTGAAAACAATAAAGCGAAAATTGTTTTTGTAGAAGGTAATTTCTGGGGAAGAACCATGGCCGCCATATCTTCTTCTACTGACCCCGGCAGCTATGAACAGTTTGGTCCGTTTATGCCTGGTTTTGAAATTGTACCTTACAACAATACCGAAGCTTTGGATAAAGCATTTCAGGATCATGACGTAGCCGCATTTATGTTTGAACCTATTCAAGGCGAGGCCGGTGTGATAATGCCTGATGAAGGGTACCTCAAATCAGTTCGGGCTTTATGTGATAAATACCAGGTGCTCATGATTGCTGATGAGGTGCAAACGGGCATAGGCAGAACCGGAAAACTTTTGGCTTGTGACCACGAAGAGATTAAACCCGATATTCTCATTTTAGGTAAAGCACTCTCCGGTGGTGTGCTGCCTGTTTCAGCGGTGTTGTCATCACATGAAGTGATACTCACCATTCAACCAGGGCAACACGGGTCTACCTTTGGAGGTAACCCGTTGGCTTGTGTGGTAGCTACCGCAGCTTTACAGGTAATTCAAGAGGAGCATCTGGCTGAAAATGCACTTCATATGGGAGAAATTTTCAGGGCCCGTATGTCTGCCATCCAATCTCCGCTTATTACGGCTGTAAGAGGAAAGGGGTTGCTTAACGCTATAGTTATTCAACCATTTGCTGATGGAAAAACTGCGTGGGACGTGTGCCTGGAGCTGATGAAAAACGGACTACTTGCCAAACAAACTCACGGAGATATCATTCGTTTTGCACCACCACTTACTATTAATGAAGAACAGGTTCACGAAGCTTGCGACATTATTGAACGCACTATACTTTCGCTTTCCTGAGCAGTGTTTTTAAACTGAGTACGTGCAGAAATAAAGCCATCATTACCAGTACTACGGGTATCAGGTTGTACGGAAAGTACAGCACAAATTCATTCGGTACACTTTCATAAAATACTCTGAATGTAGTAGGCAGGCAAAGTATGGCTACGGTCATGATGTTAAGTAAAAATCCAAGACCTATAAAATTCCATACTACTAATGCACGCATAGGTAACCACTTGCGCTCAACGGCAAAAGCCAGCAAAGGTGCTGTAAGTCCGATGAGGATGTCGGGATTTCTGCCTTCAAATGTCATCTCCAAGGGTATGGCTTGGTACGAGAGTAACCACACAAAAACCATCTCCAGCGGAAACCGGAATGTTTGCAGGTAAGCAAGATTAATAGTCTCAGTTGCCGTAAGCGTTTTGAAAGGCGGATAACGGAGTGCCAAGTAAAGGGCCATGGCCATAATTAACAGTATGGCTAAGCCTGCAGGTGGAGGAGTGTTTTGGATGGTTTGGGCAAAAAACCCTTTGGCTGCGAGCACACTTTGTGCAATGATGAGCAGCGTAAGTAGCAGTAGCGGAAGTGCTTTTCCTTTAGCCGTGCTTCTTTGATAAGCGGGACGTAAAAACACAATGGATAAGAGTACGGTTGCAGTTACCAGTACACACAGGGTGATGGTGATGGAGAAAGGGATACTAGTTGTCATAATTTTAAATTAATTGTATATGCAAGTATATGGATACGATGAAAATTTTATTTCGCTTGAAATTGTTGTATGGCCATAGTAAGTTGATCTATTAATTGAATATTAAAACTGCCTAAGAGTGTGCTGGTTTGTTGGTGCATTTTTTCCCATACAGGTGCTACTTTTTCCAACACTTTATACCCCTCATTAGTCACATACAATTCGGAATTACGGGGGTCGGTTCCTTTTTCTGCAGTAATCCAACCTTTAGTCTGTAATTTTTGTATGTCGCGGCTCATGGTTGACTGATCGAGCACCAGGCGCTGGGCAATGGTTTTTTGATTTATTCCGGGCATTTTGCCTACTATAAACATAATGGGTACCATGGTGCCCTGTAATCCGAAAGGTTTGTAAGCTTTTTGGTACTGCTGGTTCAGCAGCCGGTGTAGTCTGCGCAACTTGGCATTTACACAGCCTGTAGGATTAATGTTATCAAAGTTGGGTGTGGCTGTTTTTTTTACTTTCACGGCACAAAGGTAAATTTTATATATGTATATGCAAGTATTATTTCTGATTTTTTATTTCCCTATTCCAATCCAAAAGAAGCTAATTTTGTTTTTCTGATTACATATGCTTTACCAATCCATAGATCCCGCTACCAATCAACTGCTCCGGCAATGGGGGGTGTTAACTTTTGAACAAGCCACACAAAAATTGAACACAGCCCAAGCTGCATTTACGCAATGGAAGCAATTGAGTTTTGCTGAGCGGGCAACCTGTTTACATGCTTTGGCCAATCATTTTGAGGAGCGTATAGAGGAGATGGCAAAACTGTGCACTCTGGAGATGGGAAAACCTGTGCAGGAGGCCATCAAAGAAATCCAGAAGTCAGCATTAACATTACGTTTTTTTGCCGACAAGGCTCCGGCTATGTTGGCTAATGAAACCGTACCCGATGTGACCGTGAAGCACAGCATACGTTATGAGCCGTTGGGAGTTATTTTTGGTATTTACCCCTGGAACTTTCCTTATTGGCAAGTAATCCGTTTTGCAGCACCTACCTTAATGGCGGGCAACACTGTGGTAATTAAACATGCACCCAATGTACCGCAGTGCGCCTTGTTATTAGAGGAGCTGTTTGCTGCTGCGGGTTTTCCGACCGGTGTGTATACCAATGTTTTTCTCGATAATGAGACAGCTGCAAAGGTAATTGCCCATCCGGTGGTGAAAGGGGTATCGCTAACAGGAAGCGAACTCGCAGGCTCGGCAGTAGCTGCACAGGCGGGTAAATACATTAAACCCTCTGTGTTGGAATTGGGCGGTAGTGATGCCATGATTGTGCTACCAGATGCCGACATTGAGTTGGCCATTAAAACAGGCGTGCAATCGCGCTTTATTAATAGCGGACAAGCCTGCAACGGAGCCAAACGTTTTATTGTGCTAAAGGAAATAGCTGACAACTTCACAACACGTTTGCTACAAGAAATACAAACCTATACTTGTGTTGATCCTAAAAAAGAGCAAGGCATTGGTCCGCTAGCCCGCAAAGATTTATTGGATAAACTGGAGCAGCAGGTGAATGATTCCGTAAAAGCAGGAGCGCGTGTTTTGCACGGTGGTAAACTATTGGCTGGAGACGGAAATTATTTCATGCCCACATTGCTCACGGATATTCCCGCCAATTGCCCTGCTTATGCGGAAGAGTTGTTTGGCCCGGTAGTGAGTTTATTTGTAGTAAGTAGTATTGAAGAAGCCATAACGTTGGCAAACGACACACGCTTTGGTTTGGATGCCAGTATTTTTACAGCCGACATAAAACAAGCACAACACATCGCAACTCAACTAGACGTAGCGCAGGTATTCATTAACAGCCTTACCCGCTCCATGCCTGAATTACCCTTTGGCGGAAGTAAAGCCTCGGGTTACGGCAGAGAACTTTCTACCTTTGGTATACGCGAGTTTGTGAATGTGAAAACGGTGGTGTATTAGCGGCTGCTATTCAATCAAACAATCCAAACATTTTCATGTTTTGAATGACATGATTCCTACACAATTATTGTAACAGGTTTAAACAGCTTTCTGTAACTTGCTTACATATTTCCCTGTGAGTTGAAACGCAACATCAGGTATTGTCTCAAATTTAACAGCTATAACAATGGAAAAGACCCCAGATCCCCATGCAACCGAATCTCATTCGAGCGGTGAAAGCAAGTGCCCGTTTCATGGCGGAGCACTTAAACAAACTACCGGTCCTGTTAACCGTGATTGGTGGCCGAACCAGTTGCGGCTGAATATCCTTCGTCAGCATTCTTCTTTATCTGATCCCATGGGAGAAAAATTCAACTATGCTGAGGAGTTCAAAAAACTTGATTTGAAAGCTTTAAAGCAAGATATCTTCGATGTGATGACTACGTCTCAGGATTGGTGGCCCGCTGATTATGGTCACTACGGTCCGTTTTTTATACGCATGGCCTGGCACAGTGCAGGTACCTACCGTATCTCTGATGGTCGTGGTGGTGCGGGTTCAGGTACGCAACGTTTTGCACCCCTCAACAGTTGGCCCGATAATGCCAACCTCGATAAAGCCCGTTTGCTGTTGTGGCCCGTTAAACAAAAATACGGTAAGAAAATTTCCTGGGCCGACCTCATGATTCTTGCAGGTAATTGTGCTCTTGAATCCATGGGCTTTAAAACCTTTGGTTTTGGTGGCGGACGTGAGGATGTGTGGGAACCCGAAGAAGACGTTTACTGGGGTTCGGAAAATAGGTGGTTGGGTGATGAACGCTACAAAGGTGATCGCGAACTGGAGAACCCCCTTGCAGCTGTGCAAATGGGTTTAATTTATGTAAACCCTGAAGGTCCCAATGGGAACCCAGACCCGCTTGCTGCTGCACGCGATATTCGCGAAACCTTTGGCCGCATGGCCATGAATGATGAAGAGACCGTAGCGCTTATTGCCGGTGGACACAGCTTTGGTAAAACACATGGTGCAGCCGATCCTGGTAAATACGTTGGCCCGGAGCCCGCAGCAGCAGCTATTGAAGAACAAGGCTTGGGTTGGAAAAATACGTTTGGCAGCGGCAACGGAGCAAATACCATTACCAGTGGTTTGGAAGGAGCATGGACCACCACACCCACTAAATGGAGCAATAACTTTTTTGAGAACTTGTTTGGCTACGAATGGGAACTGACCAAAAGCCCCGCAGGTGCCCGTCAATGGAAACCCAAAGGCGATGCAGGTGCCGGTTTAGTACCCGATGCACATGATGCCACCAAACGACATGCACCGTTTATGCTCACCACAGATCTTTCTTTACGTTTTGATCCGGCTTACGAAAAAATATCCAGACGTTTTTTGGAAAATCCGAATGCATTTGCTGATGCATTTGCGCGGGCCTGGTTCAAACTCACCCACCGTGATATGGGCCCGCTTGTACGTTACCTTGGTCCCGAGGTGCCTAAAGAAGAACTGATTTGGCAAGACCCTGTTCCTGCCGTTACACATAAATTAATTGATGAAAATGACATCACCACACTCAAGGCAAAAATTCTTGCTGTAGGGTTGAGCGTCTCGCAACTGGTTTCTACCGCATGGGCTTCTGCCGCTACGTTTCGTGGTTCGGATAAACGTGGTGGTGCGAATGGAGCACGCATTCGTTTGGCACCGCAAAAAGATTGGGAAGTAAATAACCCGACTCAATTGGCGAAAGTGCTTGCCGCATTAGAACACATACAAAAAGAATTTAATGCAGCACAAACAGAAGGCAAACTGGTTTCACTGGCCGATTTAATTGTACTGGGCGGATGTGCAGGTATTGAGCAGGCTGCAAAAAATGCAGGGCATGCGGTGAGTGTACCTTTTACTCCCGGACGTGCAGATGCCACACAGGAGCAAACGGATGCCGAATCATTTGCAGTGCTTGAACCCAATGCCGATGGATTTCGCAATTACAAAAAAAGTAAACATGCTTTACCGGCCGAAGAAATGCTGATAGATAAAGCACAATTACTCACTTTAACTGCACCGGAGATGACCGTCCTCGTGGGTGGTATGCGTGTATTGAACACCAATTTTAATAACACCAAACACGGTGTGTTCACCAAACGCAACGATGCACTTACGAATGATTTTTTTGTGAACCTGTTGGATGTGGGTACTACATGGAAACCAAGTGCAACAGATAACGAAGTGCTTGAAGGACGCGACCGCAAAACCGGAGAAGTAAAATGGACAGGCACCCGTGTTGATCTTATCTTTGGTTCCAACTCAGAGCTCAGGGCTATTGCAGAGGTTTATGCTTGTGCCGATGCACAGGATAAGTTGGTGAACGATTTTGTAGCCGCCTGGAACAAGGTGATGAACCTCGATCGTTTTTGATTTAACAAATAGAAGATGGAATAAAAAAGGTGGTTCGTTAACGGGCCACCTTTTTATAGTTAATGTTTTTAATCAGTCTTTGTATTACGCACTTTCATCAAACATTATTTCATCTGAGCTGCCTATTTTATATAAAGGTTTCTCATTGGGTAAGGTAAAATAAAAAGAGGAGCCTTCACCTTCAACACTCTCTACCCATATTTCACCGCCATTTTTCTCTAAGAATCCTTTCACCAATAACAACCCTATTCCGGCTCCTTTATCTTTTTTTCTTGTCTCAGAAAGAGTTTTCATTTGTGGTGTAAAAAGCTTCTCCATTATTTCTTTAGACATTCCTATTCCGGTGTCCTTAACCTGAACAATAATTTTATCGTCTTTGCTTTTTGCCGAGACCGTTATTTCACCCCCTTTTTCCGTATGTTTTATGGCATTGGCAACGATATTTTGAATGATGGAAATTAACATTTTACCATCAGCAAATACAGAAGTGTCCGGCTCAATTTCGTGGTGAAGATTAATGGTGTTGACAGATGCAGTTTCGTTTAAAGTTTCAAAAACCTTATCAATGTAGTCGGTTAGTTTTATTGTAGTTGGAGAAAACACGTCTGAGGCATATTTTATTCTTGCCCATTCTACTAAATAGTCCAGCATATCTAATTCATCGGTGGACGATTTATAAAGTAGATTAAGCATTTCCTGAACGGCTTCAGGCTTCATCCTATTGAAATTATCTTTCAGGTATTTAGCCGTTCCAATAATAGCAGACAGCGGACTTCTTAAATCATGTGAAAGTATTGCCATAACACTCTCTTTATGCGTATTAAGGTCTTCCAGTTCTCTGACATAATTTCTTATAGCATCCTCTGATTTCTTTCTTTCTGTCAAGTCACGTAAAATTTTAACATAACCCAACATCTCGCCATCTAAACCTATGAGTGGGAAAACCAAACCATAGGCATAAAACAGGCTTTGGTCCTTAGCAATGTGCCACCTGTTGTCGGTTGCTCTCCCGTCCTTTAAAGCAGTTTCAATTTCTCTTTTCGGAATGCCGCTTTTTAAATCATCCGCAGTAAATATAATATCGAAAGGCTCTCCAATCACTTCGTCTGTTTCGTAGCCAAATATTTTTGTTGAGCCGGAACTCCAACTATTTATGTTGAATTCTTTATCCAATGTAAAAATTGAATAATCTTGTAAGCTGTCTATTATTTGGCTATAAA